>NZ_JBFTSK010000041.1:0-72695 GCF_056399985.1 Chitinophaga sp. 01L420 | reverse complement strand
AGATAATCTTCAATCTGCCCAAAAACTGGTTCCCCGGATTATGTTATATTTATAGTAATCAAAATAATCTTCCATGGCAAAACAAATGTCTATCATTCCCTTTACGGGAAAACTCGGCCCTCTCATTGGGTATAGGCGCAATGGCAATTACTTCCTGCGCTCCATGCCGCAAAGCGTGCAGCAAACGGCTGCCACCCGCCGCGCCTCCCGACGCTTCGGCATCGCCAGCAGGAAAGGCGCTTTTATCCGGCATGCTTTCTACGGCCACCTGGATATCCATTGTGACAGCGGCCACATCAATCGGCTGAACAGGCTACTCATTGCTGCCGGCGATCATCATGAGGCGCTGACAGGCTTCCGCTTCAATCAGCATACCGGCGTAGATCGTTTCTTTCCGGTGGCTCCCCGCCTTTTGAGTAACGGGATATTAAATATTCCCGCACAAACCATCGACGGGTATAATGGTATGGCTGCCCTGGAAGTAAAAGTGATCGCAACGCGTATCGATTTTAGATCACGTCAGGTGGCAGGTAGCGAAACGGTTACGCTCATGGTAGATACGGATACCACTTTCCAGGAAACAAATGTTTCGCTCGATGTACCCGGGAAGGGCTCACTGGTAGTAGTTTTCCAGGTAAGAGCGATGTACAAGGATGGCCCATCGCGCAACAGAAAATACATGGCCGCCGATATCATTGCGGTGGCAGCGCCACAAGTACCCAAATCTGCTAACAAACGTACTTATCCAAAGCGGACGAAATTGCTTCCCAACCTTACCTATACACACGCATATCCAGCTATCATTCAACTGGAATAAAGCGATCCTGCCTCCGGAGATATTTTGATGAATAAACCCTTTATACCCGCTTTCTTTAAATAGTATATCTTTTTCCGCAACTACAGTCTGGTACTGAAGCAGCCCTGCTATGGCCGGTTCTCACCTCTTTCCATCTGCTGATTCAATTTCATCCCGGTTACACATCCAAACGTCATCCCCGCATCAAGTCCACCTCTCCTGCAGGGCTTCTATAGGTGCTAAGCGGGTGCTAAGTATAGGCTCGACGGAGCCTACATAGTGAAAAGGTAATGTTGACTATAATGATGTGTGTTCCTAATGCACTATATCTTAAAAGCGTATAATTTATACTCCCCCCAGGTTTTAAACCTGATCCCATAACAGGCTTTTAAATTGGGCGCATCTGAAAAATCAGGAACGCCCCAAACGATGGGATTAAAAAAGAACCGGAACAGATAGTCATTGCATACTATCTGTCCCGGCTTCTCTATATACTATCGTTGTGCGTCTGCCTCTACTAAATTACTGATTATCTATCCTGGTTTCCAGGCTGTCCTGTAGTGTAGTGCGCAGACTTGATAAGAGGTTGTACCCGGTAGCGCTTTCTATGCTGCGCACCGTTGTTTTATACTGTGTCCAGTCGGTATTAATATCATTTTTGTTGGGCGTATTCACTGCAATCACGCGGGTACTGCCTGAAACCCTGTTCAAATCACCATTACCATCAGGCAGGACTACTATCACTTTCCAGATATTGGAAGGTACCGTAACATTTCCGTTATTGATCGTGTTGGTGGTGCCACCGAGTGAACCAGATCCGCCTTGTCCATATGAGCCGGTGATGACATATACTTCATTGCCATCGTTCACAAGGCTGCGGGTATAATTTTCCAGGTTAGCCCATGTTTTTTGATTGTTATTAGGTGCCTGAGGCATCATATTGGTCATCAGGAAAGTAGCAGAGTTGGCGTCATCGGTAGCGGTTCTGTCACCGGAAGGACAATTGTGCCCACGATCGAATCCCGATCCGCTGTAGCTGCTATTCTGTACCTGGTACCAGCCGGAGGGCAATGTATTATCTGCCCTGAAATCATTACTACGGGAGATGCTGCCCAGATCTGACGATTGAATGTGCCAGCTTACCCAGTTGGGCGTGCCACGGCTGCGGCTATACGATAATGCGTAATAGGTTTTAACCATCAGGTAGTTATTTTCTGAAGATATACTGGCCAAAGCATTGCTGGGATTACCCATCAGCATATTGTCGTCATCTCCACCTGTTGGTGGTGTGGTGCCACCGCCGCCGTCCAGCGTAATAGCAATGTCGTCTATATTGATTCTGTTGCTGCCACCGGAAATTTTGCGGATAGAGACGCGCAGATTGGTGGTTGCTGCAACCGAAAAGGTCGCTGTTTGCAGGCTGCTGGAAGTAGAAATTGTATTCCCCTGTTGTGTCCAGGTGCTCCCGCTGTTGGAAGAGGTCCATAGTTGCCAATCGCTGCTGCCGTCCGAGCCAAATGTACCATGCTTAATGGTGAGGGTGATAGTACCTGTACCTCCGGTGATATTGAAATTGGAAGTAACGGTACCCGTGTTCCTGATCCGTACGGATTTAGTGCCGTTTTTCAGATCAGTGGCGAGGTTACCTATTAACGCATCGTCTAAGGTCCAGGAGCCACTGGAAAGGGTAACCGATCCGGAAGTGTAGGCTGATTTGCTGCCTGATTCAAAGTTTTCCGTTAGCAAGGTGGTAGACTCAGTAGTTGCCCGGCTGATTTTCTGTTCCGGGAGTGGAGTTACATCGAGTTCTTTTTTACAGGAAGCAAACAATATACCTGCAAAGCTTATTACGCAGATATGCCTGATGAATTGTTTCATAATTCATTTTTAGAGGGTGATGGAAGCTATATTTAGGTTTTTCAGGATTCTATCGATGTGGTTAACAGGGCCACACAGGTACCATCAGGCCTGTAACCGGTAATGTATAAAGGAACATTGGTTCCTCCTTCCACGCGTGTTACCTGGATGCTGGTAAGGTTTTCTTTCAGGAATTGATGAAGTGCTTTAAATTTTCGTGCATTTTCAACTATCGGCGTATCGTTGGGATCTGCGGTTCTTTCTATCTCATTAAAAAAATCTTCTTCCTTTACCGCCTTCAAAGTGGTTGGTTCCACCTTGTTTAAGGTGGCTATTTTCTTACCCAATTCAGTAGCTGGTAGTGTGCCCCATTGCTCAAGGGTAAGCGGGTACTCTGATTCGCTGAAATATAAAATGCCAGCTATTTTGTCTGCAAGTTTTTCAAAAACAATGGCGTTTTCCATTTTATAAATGTATAAGTTTTCATTGCTCCATTTTATCATGCAGGCAATGATAACAATACCTTAATAATAATGGAACGGGCTCTTTTCCGACACCGGCTACCAGCCAGAAAGTCGTTGAGTATAGCAGGTATCCGACAAATTCTGTTACATTTGCTGCTCAGCAATTATCAGGCATTGATAAGCGTCACCCACTATTTATGAAATTTAATTTTTTCAAAAAATACCAACGGCCCACTCCTGCTTTTGAAGCCCTGAAAAATTCGCCGTTGAAGGATTTCTACTTCTATCGTGCCGCACCCTGGTATTGGCTTACTAAAGACATGATAACGATCAATGATAACTATGCTCCCCGGGTAATCACCCTCGACCCCTGGCCACAGATGATCTTCCTGGATGCAACAGGAAAACTGACGATCAGCGAGTATGTTGATTTTGTAGGCAGCAAATACAAGAACGACATTCCGGCCGATCTGGACACTATTATTCTGTCTATGATCGAACTGTTGCTTAAAGACAAGGTAATACGCCTGTCAGAGGTACTGAAAGAGCCAGCACCTGCGCATAATCGCCCTTTTAAGTAAATGCTATTCATCCAACATTATTTCATAAAAGAAAAACAATGAAAGTTCCTGTCATCATTGATCATTTCAATACGCATCGGGGCATTCCAGCAGATGATATTACATGGATTCTCAGCAATAAACGGGAGCTATATAATTACTTCCATTCCTACCGGAACCGGGATTTTGCCATCGGGCTACTTACTGCATTGATAATCTTACGCAAACCATATGTAAGTAACATTTATATAGAAGATCTCATGTTTGCCTGTTTTATCGTGACCCTTCATAAAAATATTGAAGATTGCCTGTTGATCTGGGAAGCAAAAAATGCGGATTTTGATACTTATTGCGGGCTGGATATACAACTGGTGCCTTTTATGGGACTACCTGCTACAATAGCCTATCTGCAGGTAAGCAATGATCCGGAAGCAAAAAAGGCATTAGACTATATTAATAAATGCCACGATGGTGGGGACTTTGAAGAACTTGAAAACTATTATTCAAATCCGGATTTAACGGAGTGGTTAGTTTCCTGAGAAAGAAGCATGCTTTTAAAACCGGTCACTTCCTTCGCTGATAAATGTATCTTTATGGAATCATTACCGGCATCATATAAAAATGTCGCCAGCACCCTGCAACAAGGAAGCATTCCTGGTTGTTAATTAATTTTTTTCTCACACCCTAAAAATCAGAGGAGGAGCATCTATGGAAATCATACGCAGCGGTTCACAACCTTCCGGCAAAGGTCCCGCAGAATATTTTACTGGCACCGTAAGAATCGATCCCCTGATGAATCCCCCGGAACCTGCCCGTGTGGCGATGGCACTCGTCACTTTTGAACCGGGCGCCCGCACGGCATGGCATACCCATCCACTTGGTCAGACACTGATCATCACTGCAGGCGCCGGCTGGGTACAACGGGAAGGGGAAGCAAGACAGGAAATTCATCCCGGAGATATCGTTTTCTTTCCACCAGGTGAAAAGCACTGGCACGGAGCTACGGCCACTACGGCCATGAGCCACATCGCTATCCAGGAGAAGCTGAATGGTTCCCCTGTTGACTGGATGGAACAAGTGACAGATGAGCAATATCATCACTCCTCACTTTAGCACTACACTTTCATGCGCACAAAAAATGTAAAAGCATACGGTGCCGAATCCGCTACCGCAATGTTTTGCATCACGTATATACATTCCCGTTAGTTATAAATTACCTGTATGTAAACGCTTATATTTGCTTAGAACAAACAATTACAGTCAACAATGAAAAAAAACATACTCCTGCTGCTATCACTGATAGCTGGCTTCTCAGCGTGCAAAGTCACCACGCGAAGTGGCAAAGACGGATACCTTTACACCCAAAAATCAGGACGGGAAAATAAGCATTGGAAGCTCGTCTGGCAGGACGACTTCAACGGCGCTGCGCTGGATACCACCAGGTGGACCCGTATTCCTCCCGGTACTGCCGCCTGGGACAAGCATATGAGCAGTGATGATCAATGTTACAAACTTGATAGCGGCAAGATATACCTCCGTGGTATCAGGAACCCGGACACCTCAAAAGATCCAAGGCCATTTCTGACAGGCGGTATCTATACAAAAGGGAAGTTTGCATTTCAATATGGGAAAATTGAAATCCGCGCAAAACTGGAATGTGCGCGTGGCGCATGGCCTGCCATGTGGCTGCTGGCCGAAACAGACAAATATGGTAAATATCCGAGGAACGGGGAAATTGATATCATGGAGCATCTTAACTATGACTCCCTCATTTACCAGACTACTCACTCCTACTATACCCTGGATCTTAAACAAACGGAGCATCCGCCTCATTTCGGAACTGCAAAGTTAGATCCGCTGGTTTTCAACACCTTTGGCATCAGCTGGTATCCTGATAAAATCGTGTTCCTGTTGAATGGAAAAGAAACGTTCACCTATCCCCGGGTAAAAAACGTGGATCCATCGCAGTGGCCCTACGATCAACCTTTTTATATAATGATAGATCAGCAGCTGGGTGGCGACTGGGTGGGAAAAGTAGATCCCGCAACCTTGCCGGTGCAGATGATTGTGGATTGGGTGAAGGTATATCAGTAGGGTATTTTTCCGTATCGCGGAAATATGTTAATTTTCAGCCTTAGCCGGTCTGACATATGGCTGGCGTTAAACTTCATCTGATTTAAACCGAAAGATATATGGAGATTGAAAAAGCCATTCTTGCCGGAGGCTGTTTTTGGGGCGTAGAAGAGCTCATCCGCCATCTTCCAGGTGTTATTTCAACCGTAGTTGGATACACCGGCGGCAATGTGCCGAATGCCACCTATCGCAATCATGGTACACATGCAGAAGGTATTGAAATTACATTTGATCCTGCAAAGATATCCTACAGGAAGCTGCTGGAATATTTCTTCCAGATCCACGACCCTACCACCAGGAACAGGCAGGGTAATGATGTAGGCACCTCTTATCGTTCCGCTATTTTCTTCCTGGATGAAACTCAGCAGGAAACAGCAAAAGCATTAATCGCAGAGATGACTGCTTCCGGCAAGTGGCCAGGGCAGATCGTAACAGAAGTAGTACCAGCCACTGACTTCTGGAATGCAGAAGAGGAACACCAGGACTATTTGCAGAAGCATCCGCATGGATATACCTGCCATTTTGAGCGGCCTGACTGGAAATTAAAGTAACTGCATCACCTTTGAAATACCGTAGATATCAAACAGCTACGGTATTTCAAAGGTGATTTGTTCCGTTTTATACAATTTCAGACGTTTCGTATGACTGATCTTTGCTCCCAGCATTAATTTTGTCTGCCATGAAATATAATGAAATCAAGCCTTGTAACCCGCTGCTGCCCTATATAAAATGTTATTACATTTATGAATCCGACATCAATACTCCTTTTGATGACACCGTATTTCCAAGCGGCTGCATAGAAATTATATTTAACCTGGGAACCGGTAAATGGCAAACGGCTGTGGGCGACACTTTTGTGACCACGCCTTCCATAGAATTGTGGGGACAAATCATCCGGCCATTGCCCATTAAGTCTATCGGCAAAAATATCATGCTGGGCATTCGTTTTTACCCCCACGCTGCCGCACTGTTTCTACGTGAGAAGGTAGACCTGTTTAACAACCAGGTAGTAGATTTCAGCGACCTGTCAGATAATACGGTGAACATCTTGTATGCAAGACTGCAGGAAACAGGTTCCTGGCATGCACGGATTGCACTGGTTGAAAATTTCCTGTTAAACAGACTTGCTGTTGCGGAACCCAAATTTAATAAGATAGGTGTAGTCAGCGATGTGATGAAAGAAATCCGGCGATATGATTTCTTTGATAATATAGAAAACGTTGCCTCCCGATACGGTATCACTTCCCGTTATCTTCAAAAAATATTTTTACAATATACCGGTCTTACGCCCAAACTATACAGCAAAATAAACCGCTTCCAGAACAGCCTGCAGCTTGTTCTCAAAAGAGAATCCTCGTTAACCGCTATTGCCTACGACTGCGGATACTTTGACCAGTCGCACTTTATAAGAGAATTCAAATCTTTTACAGGATATACCCCTTCCGGCTACACGCTGGAGAACTCTCCTGTTACCTTGGCTACTGCCAGTAATTAAGTAGTTCCGTTTTATACAATTACAGGTGATGCTATGTGAATAATTTTGTTCCTGATAACAATAACATCAGCAAACAAATTTATTCATCTGAAATACCAACATCATGACTTCCTCATTCGAAAAATTCAGTAACCTGCATCATTCAGAACAGCTTTTTATTTTACCCAATGCCTGGGATGCTAAAAGTGCTTTACTTTTCCAGGGACAGGCATTTCCCGCCGTTGCCACCTCCAGTGCTGCCGTTGCCGGTAGTCTCGGTTACCAGGACGGCGAAGACATGCCTTTCAACGACTACCTCTTTGTCATTAACAGAATCCTGTCTGCTATACAAATTCCGCTTTCCGTAGATATAGAAATGGGTTACGGCACATCCGATGAAGCGATCTTTGCCAATGTCAGAAAGCTGGCTGAACTGGGCGTTGCAGGGATTAATATCGAAGACTCCGTTATTCATCACACAGGACGAGTGCTGAAAGATGCCAGCGCATTTGCCCACACCATCGAATATATTAAAACCAAACTGTTGCAGGAAAACCTGTCATTGTTCGTGAATATTCGTTGTGATACATTTATACTGAATGTAGATCATACGCAATCCGAAACCATCCGCAGATTAAAAATTTATGATCACACCGGAGCAGACGGCATTTTTCTTCCCTGTATCAGCGCAGCAGAAGATATTGCGATAGCAGTAAGCAATACATCCCTGCCTTTAAATGTGATGTGTATCCCTGGTCTGCCTGATTTTGACACACTGCATAAACTCGGCGTAAAACGAGCCAGTATGGGGCCTTTCTTATTTAACAAAGTGTATGATAACATCGGCCGGCTTAGCCAGGAAATCAGTGTCACCAACAATTTTTCACCTATTATATAAAAACAAGTACCATGAATCTACCTAAAAGGGCTGCAGATGCACATGCAACACTTGCTGCAGCATTCAACACCGGCGATGTAGCTACTGTATTGAGTATGTATGATTTTAACGGCATTATTGTACCTGAGCCTGGAAAACCGGTTTCAGGTAAGGAAGCCTTTGAATCAGCCATCAGGTCTATTTTATCTGTTAAAGGGAAAATGGAAATTAAAACGGTGTACTGTCTTCAAACAGGTAACCTGGCAGTAGGACGTTCTGAATGGAACATTACGGATGGCGACGAAGTGAAAGTAAGCGCCAAAGGAATTGAAGTCATGCAGCAACAGGCAGACGGCACCTGGAAAATTTTGATTGACCATGCCTTTGGCGCATTGGAAAACCTGGTAGCACAGTAAAAAGTGGTGGCCGGGAACCTGGCCACCACCTCCTCTGGTGGTTTAAAATTCCTTCCGGATATTAAACAATTTTCGATAACTTAAAGAAAAACCAGATAATTACTATGACCACAAAAGAAACGTTTACCCTCCACGGCGAAAACCTGGTAAAAAAAGTAAAAGAACTGATAGCAGAAGGAAATATCCGGAAAATTACGATCGCAGATAAAGAAGGCAAGGAGCTGATGTCTTTCCCACTCACGATAGGCATTGTAGGTGCTATATTTGCCCCCATCCTGGCGGCCATAGGCGCCGTAGCCGCCCTGATCGGGGAATGCAGTATTATTGTAGAAAGAGAACCTGACGAGGAAAAGCCTACCTCTTAAATAACATGCACTACTTCCTGTAGTCCGTGACTCCAGGGGCATTTGCAAACAAAAAGCTCCGATTAACATCGGAGCTCGCTCTATAAACCTACAACTGTTACACTGTTAAGTTGTAACACTATTTTTATGGGGATGCTGTTTGCTAATAATGCTTTGCAAAGGTCGGGAAGGAATGCTATATAAAAATTGTACAATTGACGGTAATTAATGTACAAATCAATCCTTTTAAGGTACGGTATGCTTTGGTGTGACTCCTGCCCAATTATAGTGTCCCGGACAGAATCGGCTATGATTTCCCTATATTTGTAACTATGGCAAAAGAAAAGAACAAACCAGTTGCGGTAAGATTTGATTTGAAGATAATGGAATTGTTGAAGGAAGAAGAGAAGATAGATACCCCTCAACAAGCGTTGAACTTCCTCTCAAATTTCTGGGAAAACAACCGACCTGCCACCACTGATTTTACTGGCGAAGTGAAGAAACCTGCTAAGAAGGCCGCTCCTGTTGCAAAAGAACTGAAGAATGAAGCAGCGGCGCATCCTTCCGGATTATCCGGCATAGATTTGCTGATATGGAAAGCGGAGCAAAAGGAAAAAAATAACGAGTAATGGGTCCCCGGATGCTGCCAATATCTTTACATCCCTGACTTACCTGGCAACTATACTGTTGTATCATGGTGTAGGAGACAACATTGTAACAGATAAAGTGTCTCCATCCTCCTGTTGACAAATAAAAGCCTGCAAATAATAGCCCATGCTGTTTCTTTATTTCTTCTCCGTTTTTTCTGCCCTGAAAGCACCATTGGGCTGTATAAAAGTCAATGCCGTCACTTTCTGATTGGCATCCCTGATAAATTTTACTTTATAGTCTTTCAGTCYTTTTAAACGGAAAGTATTACTGTCAATTGCTTCCAGTATAAACTTAGGCTGACCGGGAAATTCCATCTGTAACACATTGCCATCACCTGCACTTATCGTAATAGGTGTGCCGGATAAGTTGTAATTGCCTGTAAACGGCTCCAATGCCACAGCAGACGTAGCCGCACCTGGCGGTTGCTTATCAAATATCACCGGATCTCCGTATGGATCATAAGAAAAGCTCACGCGGTCAATATCTCCCGAATTACTCATCAGGAACTGCAGCCGCATATTGGATTTGTAGGCCGGGTCAATAACAGAATCCGTGGCATCGTAAGGGGAGTAAATGTTATAGTCTTCATGATTCAGGAACCAGGTGATATCAGGGAGTCCTACAAACAAAGAATCAGCTCTGTTGTAAATGTTCAGGTTACCGTAGGCATCATTTTTAAAAACGCCCACGAAAGCGGTGATCGGATGGGTAGGCGCATGCGCTTTAAAATCAGGATCGATGTATGGTTTGGTGGTATCCTTGCCGCCGGACATGTCCTTCTTTTTAGGCAGGGCGGCCACACCGAACAACTGATTGGAAACGACATCGATTACCAAAGCCGGAATTTTGGAATTCATCTGATTGCTGAGGACAACGATGCCAATACTATCTAAAGGATAAAAGGTCGTCAGCGCAGTAAATCCATCCACATTGCCGCCGTGCTCCACCCTATAGTGACCGCGGTAGGTATACAGCATCCAGCCAAATCCGTAGTTACCAAATTGTACGTGAGGTGTTTTAGGATCCGGGGCACCGGCATCCATGATCATCTGCGAAGAAGTGGCTTCTTTCACATAATCTGCCGGGATGACTTCTTTGTTGTTATACATCCCGCCATGCATCCAGGTGATCAGCCATTTGGACATATCCATTACGGTACTGTTGATAGCACCGGCAGGGCCCATTGCGATGATTGGATGATACTTTATTTCTTTGATACCTTCGTCTTTGTCGAGCGTATATCCGCGCGATGGCTCCGGGGCCGCCGCCAGGGCAACGATGCCGATGGAAGATTCACTCATTCCCAATGGCTGAAAAATCTGGCTGTTGATATTCTGTTCCCAGGATTGACCGGTTAACTTTTCTGCCACCATTCCCTGCACCATGAACATAAAGTTATTATACTGCCAACGAGCGCGTAACGGAGCAGTAGGTTTCATATAATGCATACGCTGTAACAACGTATCCCGGGAGCTGGTATTAAAAAGATACCATGCCAGGTCGTAACGGGAATAGCCGGTTCTATGGCACATCATATCCCGTAATGTGACCTGGTAGTTCAATGCAGGATCAGAAAAATCCAGGGCGGGTAAATAAGTGGTGGCGGGTTTATCAAAATCTACTTTTCCCTGCTTGCGTAAATCACCCAGCAGAGTGCTGGTAAATGATTTGGTACAGGAGCCTATCGCAAACAGCGTATGCGGTGTTACCGGTAGTTTACGGGCCATGTCGCGGTAACCGAACCCTTTGGAAAATATGACCTTATCTTTTTCTACTACGGCTATTGCAAACCCGGCTCCATGTGCCTCCTGTAGTATGGTCGATAAAACAGCATCTATCCTTTCCAGTTTGTTGGCCTTGTCAGCAGGCTTTTGGGCAGTGGCTACTGCCATTGCGCCCAGACAACACAGACTGCCGAGGCAGCTGCGTATGATTGATCGTCTCATCGGGTTAAATTGTTACCTGACCTAATTTTACAGCAAATAAATGAATTAAGCAAACGTATTCTGCAGAATGGCAGCAGTAAAAGGATCAATGGAACGTCCAGTATGATGAGCATTTCTACACTATTGTAAGTCTGTTAATTGCCCGGGGTCCGGCATATCCATTACGCGCGGGTCTTTTCTGACGGCTAACCCGGAAATAGCCTCCAGCCGGGTGTCCTCATTTTTATCATTGATCCGGTTCCACAGGGCATCTATGATCTCTTCCGAGGTTTTGTCAATCTGGCTTCCAATACCAAAAGTTGCCCAGCTTCTTATGTCCGCCACCTTGTCGGCGCTTAACTCAATCAATGTGTTGATAGCTTCTTCCTGGTCTACCCCCAGCAGCGCATATACAACACCAGAACGGATACTTTTATCCGGATGACATTTAAACAAAGCGATGCTGCTGATTTGCCGGGGATCCAGCAGTTGATTATTATGGCCAATTGCATACAAAATGGCGCTTAATACCTTGGGATGTTTTTCTGTTTCCAACAAGTCAAAACAAAGCGTAATCGTTTGGTTATAAAATGGTCTGGGAGCAGATCCAAGCTGCGCCAGCACGTCCATGGCGATTTCTCTTTCAATATCATCTCCTGTAGTCGCCATATGAGAACACCTGGTAAAAATATCCTCACTCCCCCGCTTTCGCAATTCGATGATATTATCCCAATATGTTTTATCCGATTTATTATTTAAAAGCCGGGTAAAGAGTTGATCGTTTGTCCAATGTTGTCTCCTATTCATATGATATGGCGGGATGTACAGCTGCCTAAAGTACTATTTTCTTCAGAAAGAACATCCGTAAAATACAACACGCTTTACAAATCCGATTTGCAAATACTACTTTAATACCAGACCTTCGCGCTCCCAACTTTAGTAGAAACTCAGATATGGCGATACCAGTAATAAAGAAGTTCACATTCTCTGCCCAGGTAGATGAAGCAGAAGTAAAATTTGATATGCACCCCGTGAATATCAGGGAAAAGCAATTATACCAGGTGTATACGCATTACAACAATACCCCGGTGCGCTTTCATATGCAAGCTACTGATGGCCTGAATTTCAAGATTACTGACAGAAACACCTGTCCTCCTGCCTATATACAGCTGGAGCAACAGCTGTCAGACGCTATTGGCATTAATTAAATAATTCGCTCTTCTGTTTGGCCCCAACCAAACAGAAGACCTTCCTTTTTCCCCGATCCAACTTTCCCTTCAGTGCTGTAAAAAATTTATACAGCTTCATTCTCAACCGATAACTCAGAACTTGTAATTATAACCAATTCTTATCACCTGAGTTTCCGCGTAATCCGTACTGGTATAGCGGAAGCCTTTGCCTGTTATATCTCTTTTGATACGCAGGGTATTCGCAATGTCTGTCGCATTCACAAAAAATTCATTTCTGCCTTTTGTCTTTTTTATACCTGCATCAATAGAAAATCGGGCATATATTTTCCCCTGCGGGATGATGTCCGGCGCCAGGTAAATGGCCGTTAGCTGGACTTCTGTTTGCCGCGGTAATTGAAAACTACCATTGAATTTTACATTACCGGAAAACATTTCTTCCCTGGGAGCGGCGTAGGTCGTTGCTACCGGGTATTTATTAATCACCGTGAAAGCGTCGATGATATTCTGATAGCCATTCAGATTGAGGTTAAGCGTAGCCCAGGGAGCTACCTTTTGTGAGAGACTGACTTCTATCCCTGTATTATAACTTTTGCCTGCATTCTGAAATACATTATAAATCAGGTTACTACCCTCAACGATGCTGCCGATACGGGTAATGGTAGCATTCATTCTTTTATGATAGAATGCCGGGTATAGAAAACCGTTATGCCAGGTAGTTTTATAACCTATCTCAAAAGTATTGGTAAACTGTGGTCGCAGCTCCGGGTTACCGACTTTTATGATTTCTGCATCATCATACTTGGGGAAGATGCGGATATCCACTTCATTCGGGCGGTCTACACGCCGGTTATAGAAGAAAGAGAGCCGATGCTGATCGCTGAGGCGGTAAGATAAGCGGAGGTTAGGAAACGGCTGTATATAGTGATAACCATCGCTTTTATAAGTATTGTGTCCCGGATTTACGTCATAACGGAGATCTACATACTCTACCCGCATCCCTGCTTCTATTTCCAACTGTTTATTTTCAAAAACAAACATACCATATGCGGCTGGTATCCATTCCCTATATGTAGCCCAGCCCCCGGCGGTGGTGTCCAAAGGTGAGTTCAACCCGGGCTTGAACTGCATGTTGGTTGGAATATTCCGGTGCCGCAACTTAATACCGCCCTCAAACCGGCCGTATTTCAGGGGATGAATGTAATCTGCATTCAGGTCCGTTACATGTTCATCAGAAAGCAGCTTGAAGGAGTCGAGCCCTGTATAGGTGGGCAGTATGTTTGTAAAAAAATATTTTTCATCTTCCCGATGAAAAGTGTAGTTCAGTTGTACCTGCAGCGTACGACCAGGCTGCTTAAACTGATGCTGCCAGCCGGCGGAGAAGGTGGCTGTTGTTTTTAACTCATCTTCCAGGAACTGCCACAAGCGTTTTCTTTCTTTCAGATCTGTGGTAAAGAAAGGTTCATCACCGCGGTCCAGTATTTTTTCACTGCTGAACAGGCCTGATAATGTAAAGGTGTTTTTATTATCCGGTTGCCAGTCCATGCCCGCTTTTCCGGTAACTATATTGGTGGTGCGGTTTCTCTTTACCTGTTGTATGATCTCCTCTCCGTGATCATAAATACGTTCTGTAAACTCATTTTTATTGAGCGTTTGTGTATAAAGATTATCGCCCTGAAAAAACAGGTTTACTTTATTTTTTCGGTAGTTCAGCAGCAACGAAGGATTTATTTTGGGGGTTAGCTTATACTGTGGCCGTATTTCCGGCAGATTCCCTTTTCTTTCCCATAGCGCACCAAGTCCTGCTGTCAGTCCTGCTTTACCATTAAAGCCTTCCTTTTTTTCCTTTTTATAGATGATGTTAATAATACCGGCATTCCCGTTGGCGTCGTACCTGGCAGAGGGATTATTGATGATTTCAATTTTTTCGATAGCAGAAGCCGGAATGTTGTCCAGGCTGGATTGACCGCCTATACCGGTGAGCGCTGTTTGTTTTCCGTCTACCAAAATCATTACTTTATCACTGCCTCTCAGCAGCACTTTACCATCCTGACTTGTAACCCCCGGCAGGTTTTTCATGGCATCCAGTGCAGAGCCGCCGGCCTGGCTGATATTGGCAGCTAACGAAAAAGTTTTCTTATCCATTTTACCCGTAACAGCCTCCTGTTTACCAGTAATCGTGACTTCGCTGATCGTTACGGGAGCTGGTTCCAGTGCAATATGGCCCAGGTCCAGGAAAGTACTTAGCTGTCCTACCAGTAAGGGTTCCCATTTAGGGAGATATCCCATGTAAGAAAATTTCAGCAGATACTGACCGCTACCGATAGCGGCTATACTAAAACCACCTGTTTCGCCGGTGATAGTACCGGTTACAAAGGTGCTGTCGGCGGCCTTATAGAGTGTTACATTTACGAATGGGAGTGCTTCTTTTTTGCCGGCATCTTTCAGGGTACCGGAAACCGTTGCCGTATTTTTCTGCGCCTGGGCAACGAGTGATAGCAATCCGTATATCAACAAAAAGGTAAATCGTTTCATCCACAGTAGATTTTATTCCACCACAAAATTGATATACGATTTGGAAGGAATTTGGAATTATGCCCAGCGAATACTGAAAATATGTGTATTATTTTCGAAACGATACCTTTCCTGCCATCCATATACACTGCATATCTGGCGTATAATGGCCAAACCAAGACCTGTACCTGTTGTATTGGGTGACGGCATCCCAAAACGTCTGAAAAGTAATTTTTCATCGAGAGCAGCAGTACCAGTATTAGCCACTTCCAGCATATGCCCGGTCAGCCATATCGTTATTGTATCTGTTGTATTGCTGTAACGAATGGCATTCATCAGCAGATTCGTGAGTAATATCTCCACCAACGCCTTATTACCGGTTAACATAACACCCGGGGTAATATGGGTGACCACAGACAGCTGCTTGTCGGCCAGGAAGTCTTCCAGTTGACCGATATAGTTTATGGTCAACTCAGACAGGTCCATGGTACTCGTTTCGGGAAACTGACTGTTCTCAATCCTGCTCAGCAACAACAGATTTTTGTTGATCCGTGTTACCTTAGCCAGTGCCTGATGTGCCTGGTCGATGAGCTCAGATTGTTCGTCTGTCAGCGTTTTATCCTGGTACAGCAGGTCCAGCTTAAATTTTATGATAGACAAAGGTGTTTGCAACTCATGGGAAGCATTCTGTGTAAACTCCTTCTGTTGCTTATAAATCGCGATGTTACCAGCAATCAGTTTGTCCAGATGATAATTCAGTGTTTCAAATTCTTCGATCCCGGTTTTATCAAACCGTATCTGGTGCGACTGGTGCAGATCAAAGGCCCCTATCTGCTGCAGACTATCATAAAAAGGCGCCCATAACTTCTTCGAGATGCTGCGGTTGATGAAAATAAAACCACCCAGCAGGATCAGAAAAAAAGCACCTGTAATCACCCCTATCGCTACAATTGTTTCGTGGGATTCTTCCATATTGGTTTCCAACGCAAGCCGGAAAGGACGCCCATTGATACTGAAATAGGTGATCAGCCCCTGGAACCGGTCCCATCCCTTGGCAGGGATGTATTTATTTTTGCGGTAAATATTGTAGGTAGAATCTGGCTGTAAAGCCATGGCAGGCCGCAATTGGGTTTCTGGTCTTAACTTGTTCCATAGCCGCACACTTTCTGCCAATTCTGTATCAGAAAGAGACAATGATTGCAGATTTTGCTTAATACTTTCACTGACTATCAGGTTATGTTCCTTCAGTTCATGTTCCCAGATAAAATCAACAATACCATAATAAGCAGGGACACTGCATGCCAGCACAATACCTGCATACAGCACAAATGCTTTCATGGATCTGTTCAGGAGCTTACTCATATTTCCCATTTATAGCCCGTGGCGTACACTGTTTTCAGATAACTGCCGCTACCGGCTTCGCTCAGTTTTCTTTTCAGGTTTTTGATATGTGCATATACAAAACTATGGTTATCGAGCATATCGGCCATATCTCCTGACAGGTGCTCTGCTAAAGCATTTTTAGAAATCACCCTGTTTTTATTTCCAATAAAATAAACGAGCAGGTCAAATTCTTTCCGGGTTAATAATACGGCAACATCCTGAACATGTACTGTTTTAGCCAGCAGATCTATCAGCAGCTCTCCCTGCTGTATTATATTGCTATTGCTGAACTTCCTTCTCCGGATAACAGAATAGATGCGGGCGGCCAGCTCCGGAAGGTGAAAGGGTTTGGCCAGGTAGTCATCAGCACCGGTTTGCAGCCCTTTTATCTTATCGTCAATAGAATCTTTAGCAGAAATAATGATGATCCCTTCATGTTTATTTTGTTGCTTCATTTCTTCCAGCAACTGAATACCATCTCCACCCGGCAGCATCAGGTCGAGTAGGATACATTCATATTCATACAAATGAATTTTACTCAATGCCTCCTCGTAGCTGGCAGCGTGCTCACACACATAACTTTCTCCCGACAAATAACGGATAATACTTTGGGCCAACTGCAACTCGTCTTCTATGATGAGTACTTTCATGAAGCAAAAGTAACAGTGAATTTTGATTTCTTTTTGAATTCGACCCACAAATGTACTACAGAAGTGAAACAGAATTGTGATCTACATTTATCTGAAACAACAAAACATGAAAAACTATTTAATCCTGGGATGCCTGTTATGTAGCATGGCAGCTTCCGCACAGAAAATTGACCAATCAAAGGTGCCAGGACCCGTAAAAGCCGCTCTGGCTAAAAGTTTCCCCACTGCCGGCAGCGTGAAATGGGAGCTGGAGAAAAGTAATTATGAAGCAGGTTTTAAAGATAAAAATATGCATATATCTGCCTTATATGATGCAAAAGGCAACTGGTTGGAAACAGAAACCGGCATTACCCTGGCCCAATTGCCTGAAGAAGCGACTGCCTACGTAACAGCTCATTACAAGGGCGCTAAAATTAAGGAAGCCGCCAAAATCCAGAAAGCCAACGGAGATATCAACTATGAAGCCGAAGTGAACGGCCGCGATGTTATATTCGACAGTAAGGGAGGTTTTTTAAAAGAAGAAAAAGAATAGTTCATTGCCTGCAATTGTTACCAAATGCTTCAGCAATATGCTGAAGCATTTCCGTCTGGTTGCTGGCTCCTGGCCTTACACCTCAATACAATCCCTTTACAAATTGATATTCCTCCTCTGCGGCGCCCTTTTCCTTCATGAGCGCCGTTTGTTTTGATAACAACTGTATCGAGGTGCTGATCAGTATCAGGAGTCGCAGGATGCAAAAAAGCAACAGGATGATGGCAATAAAAAATGTAGTCGTCCACATATAAAAAGCTATTTAGTAGAAAGAATATATTTAGATAATTCGTTGAGATCTGCTGCCGACAGCTGAGGAAATCCCGGCATCTGCGGGTATCCGGCTCTTTTCTTGCCGGGGGCCCTGATCCAGTTTTTAAGTCCATCGGTATTATGTTGGTAGATGCTTACCATTTCTGTCATAGGCGGACCTATTAATTTTTCATGAGGCCGGTGGCATGCGCTGCAGTTGGCCTGAAAGATGGCGGCTCCTTTTGCGGTTTCACCCGGCGCGGCATCAGGTGCTGGCGACGCTTCTTCTTCCACCGGATGCTGTCTTGCTTCGGCAGACAGTTTTTCAAATGCCGCAGTTTTCGCCGCCATCATCTTTTTATGGGGAGCCAGAGCATTGGCGCGGTATACATGCCTCCCGCTACCCATCAGTAACACCGTGATAGTCATGGTCACTGCTACTTTCCCAAAATGCTGACTGATCTGCTCCGGAGGCCCGGTGATACCTTTCCACATCCAGTACATAGCTGGCAAAGCCATTGCAGCGCCGGCAAAGATGACCAGCAACAGCTGCCAGTTCACCCCTTTGGCGGGAAGCGTGATGAGTACAATGGGCCCTATCATAAACTGAAACAGGGAAAATGCGAATGTCAGGGAATAGGCTTTCCGCTTGATATCATAACGGGTAAGCCTGTTGAAAACACGTTCAAAAGGATATTTTCTTCTCCCGAAATACCAAAATAAAAACAATCCTGTAACGGCCATAGAGGCACATAGAAAGTGCAGGTAACGGGGAAAAACATTAGGCAATGTTAATGCACTGACAAATCCACGGATGGTACCCCATTTTTCCGGAAACAACATCAGGTTGATGTTGGTCAGAAAGATGAGCGGGATAAATAAAAACAGCAACACTGCTGCTGCGATAATAGCAATATGCAATGGCTTGTTATGCTCCAGTTTATGCCAGGTATATTTATGCAGATAGGTCAGCAGAAATGCAAAGGTAACCAGTGGAATAATGGAGATCCACATCATCCCTGTCAGTGCATTGGCAGAATAAAAATAAATAGTATAAAGCGTGTTGATACTGAGTAGCGGTGCTACACCCAGTACCACCGCCAGACTTTTATTCACGGTAATGGTCCTGGCTATTTCATACGCCAGGGTATCGTATTCTTTGTCTTTCAGTCCTTTGATTTGTGCCCACAGTGTAAGCACAGATCCTCCCAGCATCAGGTTTACGAACACAATATGTGCGAGAAAAGAAAGTACCAGCAGCACCACCAATAACCATTCAGGTAAAGGTAAATCCAGCGGAATATCCCTGGGCACGGGTGTATTGGTCAATAAGCAATAGGTCATGTCATCAAATTTTAGTCGTTACTTCTTTTTTTCTTCTTCCTTTATCAACTCTTCTGCAGCGGATACATCATTTAGCGGGTTCACTATTACGCCTTCCGTTTGTGCCCCCTCCAATGATTCTCCGCTTAGCTGCAGATGCCGTATGTAGACAGCCAATGCATGTAATTCCTTTTTATTTCCCGGAAAGGGCGGCATATATGTTCTGCCATTATGCATATTGGGAATATAGGCTTCCATGTCATTTTCAGACAGCGGCTTACCTGCGCCGTATACCCGTTCAAATACAGTTACAATGGAGTTAATCCCGTTGGTGGTATGGCAGCGGCTACAGGATAACATAAATACATCTTTGCCCGCAGTCAATTGATTGCTGGCCGTTATTGCTGCAGTGGTGGCATAGGTAGCATACTTCAATATTCCATCTCTTTTATATAGGGGATAGTCTTCTTCCCTCAATAAATTAGAATACATGTAGCCGCCGATCACATATGGCTTCCTGATAAATTCTCTTACGCGTTCAAATATGCCCAGGAAGCCGAAAGCTGCCAGACATGGCAACAATACAAATGCAAAACGAATAGTACGTGGTCGCAACAATGCCCAGATACTAATCAATACCAACAGAGATAGCGCGGCTGGAATAATATAGCGCAGCAGCTCATAGTATTGTGCAAACTCCATGGTACCTACGGCAGTACTCATATTTAAACGCATCGCTTCCGGCATCACGTTGTAGTAAATACAGGAAGCGGCAAGCGCAATAGGCGCCCAGGCCAATATCCAGCGGGCAGCATACTTCAGGGCCACACTTCTTTCTATGGTTCCTTTCTTTGCAAAAATGGTAGTCAGCAACATGCCGAATATCCCACCCAATATCATGGCAGCGGGTGTTCTGAAGAAAAGCTGCGGCAGGTATATGGGATTCGTAAACCCATTCAGCAAACTATGGTGCTGATTCCAGTTGCCCGGGTCCATCATGAAACCAAGTATAGATACTATTATGACCATCGTAATCCAGGAGAACAACGACAGGAACCATCCAAACCTGATATGACGCAGTTTTGCCCGAAGGTTGGTATTCGCATGCTTCCAGGTGAGGAAATAGATCATAATCAATACCACCTCTGTTACGAACGTAAGCCACTCCACAAACCAGGCAAAATAGAATACCCGGATCAGGCTTCCGATAGAAGCAGGACTGATCAGCGCGGCCGCAAACCAAATCCCCACGCCGGTCATGGCGCCAATGGTAGTGGTGATAATAAATGCTACCATCATTTTTTTGTACACCATCGCATCCCATTCCGGGTGCGTGATTTGTGAAGGTCCCGCCATATTAACGCCCTTCTGTTCCAGCCAGGTGATGTAAGGAATAAATCCCACCGCTAATCCATGATTAATGAAAACATGTACAATGGCAATCATAGCGATGAGGAACCGGTCATTGAGCCAGTCGAGGTGAAACATTGGAAAATCCATGTTATAATGTTTTTGACACTTTTAGTAAAACAGCGCTGTGATTTACAACAGCTTTAAAAGCAGTAGTATCAGGCAGCATAATAAAAGGCCTACCGATACTCTGTTTAAGAGAATGATCGTATTCATACCGTTATTTTTGGGCAATAGTAATCCAGGGAAGATGACAGATCTTCCGTAATAAATGTGTAATGCAGGAATAATTACACAGCAGGAGCTGGCGGTCTGAATACTTGTGTGAGTAGCTGGCGGGGAAAATGCGGTGAGCGATAATCACCAAATGTAATAAGGCTTTCGGAGGATAGCTGTTTTGCCGGTGTCCGTTCATATGGCTGGCAAAACAAAGTAATTTCCTTATACCGGATGCTGCTGGTATTTCCCTGCTGCTGGCTGTTTTCCTTCATTTTTTGTTCCAGGAAGCAGGCACCTTTACATACCGGGATGAGATCGAAACGGTTAATACAAAGCGTGGACGCAATGTAATTCCTGTTCAGGTAAAACGCTGCCACAATAAAGCAGTTACCTGTGCTTTGTAAAAGCATGATGCACAAGAGCCATATGGTCAGTGCTCTTTTCAATTTTCTTTTAGTAAGATGTGAATATCGTTTATCAGCCGGTTGCCTTCCTTTGGATCTGTACCATTATATACCCCGCGTATATGCCGGTTTTTATCTACCAGCACCAGGCCTCCACTATGCACGTAGCCACCGGGAGCGCTACTATCTTTATAAGCAGTGGAGAAATATCCTTTCTCCGCCAGGTGGTAAATGCTATCCTGGTGGCCGGTAACAAAGCGCCACTTAGGGCTACTTACTTCCAGGCTGCCGGCATATGCTTTTAACCGGGGAATAGAATCATCTTCCGGATCAATGGTGTGCGAGAGGAAAAGTACACGATCCTCCGTTTTAAAGGCATTGTATACGTGCTTCATTTCCGCAGTAATCTTAGGACATATATTAGGACAGGAAAGAAAAATGAAGTCGGCCACATAGATCTTACCGGCAAATGCCGTTTCGCTCACGGTCAGACTATCCTGATCTTTAAACGAAAAAGGAGGAATGGCCGGGTAAATGGTGTCGTATACCGTTGTTCCATGCTGCTGATGCGATGTCACAGCAGGTTCGCCCAGTATCGGGAGCTGCTTCACCGCTTGCTTACATCCGGATGCCAGTATCAGGGCGATAACAATGCACTGTTTCATTTCATAACGAGTGTATAGCCGTCTGGTTTCAGCAGGAAGCTATCTTTACAGGAAGAGGAGCAAAATCCGAGAACAGCACCTTTATAATGTGCGGTATCGTATATGCCTGCCCGTATGGGCATTCTGCATACCGGATCCCGTTTGTTGGCCACCAATGCGGTATCATATTCTACTTCCTCCGGCGTCATGGCTGTCATGGAATCTTTTGCAGACGCCTGTTTAACGGGACTGCCATTTCCGGCACATGCTGCCAGTACCGTCAGGATCAATAATCCAGTATAAATTTTCATGCTGCTTTTTCTTTAAAGTCAGCAGCAAAATTAGGTATTAAATGAGGAGGAGGAATTAACGGAACGGGACAATTGTTTAGAAAAAAGGTACATTAAAAACTACTGAAAATATGCAGTCTGTATATATTACTTTGTCCGGGAGCGGCACCATGCAGCCAGCTTTGTACAGCCACCCGGGCAGTGCAGGGGCCATAGGTAATGATTTTTATTTTTCGTTGTAACGACTCCCGTCTCAGCATGTCCAGTACGGTGTCCAGGATTTCTCCTTTAAAGGGGGTAAACATAAAAAATACGGTACCTTCGGAATAATCTGCCTGTCGTGCATCTACATTGATAAATGTTACGTCCGATAAGTCAAGTGCCGCCGCACAATCCCGCGCATAATCACAAAAGGCAGGCTCAAATTCCAAACCTTTGGCCGTGATGCCAGCCAGCAAATTTACCAGGATGGCTACCTGTCCAAGCCCCGCGCCTATATCAAAGAAAACATCGTCTTTCCGGAAATCTGATTTCTCTACCAGTTCAAAAATAATCCGGGCGGGCGTTTTCTGATAATAGACCATTTCCGGTTCCAGATCTTTTGTCTGCTCCGGCATGGTTTCAAAGAGCGACAGCCCATTGATAAATACATCGAGGTTATCATAACCAATTTCTTCCTGATCCACTGCTGCATTAAAATCAACGTACTGCTTAATCAGCTTTTTAAAAGCTGTTCCAGTACATCCTTTTAACCGGATAGCTGACTGAATGCTTTGAAACAGTTTCCGGTCTGTTGCTTCCAGTACGGACACTATTTCTTCCGCACGCTGCCGGAGTTGCAGCAGTTTATCCGGTGAAGACGATTCCTGCAAGAATTCATCTATCTGATCTATTAACTGAAATCCGAGGAAATCAATGGCTTCGCTACGTTTTTCAAAATTTCTTTCTTCATAGAGGGAAGCATCTTTCTCAATTGCTTCGATATATGATTGCATTTTAAAGACGATCATCTTTGTATAGCTTATTTTTAACGGTCAGCATATGGTACGTAAAAATCCACCTGCTGCCCTTCGCTCCTACCGGGAATTTACACATTATTACATTCCCTCCTTCCTCTGCTGATAATTTCCATTGCAGTAGCAAAGGAATCAGAGCGGGAAATAGCAAATTAAATAAATTACCGCTATGCTGCTACGATGTAAACGGCATAAAAAAAACAGCCCGGAGAGATGATCTTCTCCGGGGCTGTTACACTCGACATCATTCACTATGCTATTTCATCCACCAAACCTTTACGGTAGTGGAGTTACCACCCATCCGATCAGACTGGGCTTTATAATTTACAGTATTGTCAATCGATTCCTGCTGTGGATATTGCAACCTGTTAAAGTTTGCATAGGTAGCCGGGTTGCCATCACGAGGCGTGCGACCGGTCCTTCTCCATAAATTATAGGCCAGCCATGGCTGGCGGAAAAAAGACAACCATTCCTGTGCATAGATTTTATCCAGCTTCTGATCATCAGTGCCGGTGAAGGCCACTTTGGGATTGGCCAGAAATGTGGCCATCTGTGCCGCAGTAGGACTGGCGGGAGCTACAGCCGACCAGTTATCATTTGTAACATTGGTATTGTGCGCAATGTAATACCAGAAGTTCACTGCAGACGTAATACCAGCGGTATACTCTGTTCCGGCAGTCACCATATTTTTAGCTACTCCCAGGCCACGAGCCAATGCTTCGGCTTTAAGGAAATGTACTTCAGCAGCCGTCATAAATAATTCAGGCTGATAATAAATATCTCTTACTATCAGGTAATTGAAGGGAGAGAATACGCAATTATCTTTATTGCTGAAAGTAGCATCTCTTTTATCCTGGTAAGGATTGGTATTATCACTGGCAGTACTTCCCGGCTGTAATGGCGCCCATTTGCCTGCCTGGTTGGTTTCAAAGAACAGCGCTACCCTTGGATCAAAGATCTGTGAAGCAGCAGTGCCATCGGACATCATATTCCAGCAGGTAGTGCTTAAGCGGACAAATTTATGAGAGGTGAAAGACCAGAAGCGGCTATCGTTCAACACATAATTCAATTTTGTCGGCCACATACCTGCGTCATCTCCTTCCCCGATCAGCGGAACACCGCTCAAAGCATACTGCAGATAAGGAGTAGCAGTGGCGGCGTCTTTCTCCACTATCTGCATGGCGTAGCGCAGCAGTAAAGAATTGCCAAACTTCTGCCACATGGCGATGTTACTGTTAAACAATGTTTCGGAAGAACCAAGTGTCACATAAGGTTTACCTCCCGGCGTGCTGGCAGCAGTGGTAAGATGTTGGGAAGCCCATTTAAGCTGTGTTAACACACTTTTATAGATGCTTTCCTGGGAATCATATGCCGGCCGGAAATTAGCGACGTCATTGGCATAAGCGCGGCCTGCCTTGGAATAAGGTATATCCCCGAACTGATCAGTAATACGCAGTGTTTTATACGCCCGTAAAATGTAAGTGATTCCCTGCACATTATCCATTTCTGCTTTGTCTCCTGTATAAGCATCTATTTTATCCTGGATCTGATTCAGGTTTTGTAGCGCGGCATAATAGTCTGTCCATATATCCAATGCGCCATTCTGCACCAGGTAACCGGAATTACCACTGATCGTTGCCAACTGGGTAACCGGATAATAATATTCATTATGAATGGCCGCTTGTTCCTGGCCTTTCAGGAACAAGGTACTGATCACTCCATTTACCAGTGGCGGGATAGTGGTGGTAGTAGGCAATCCCGGGGTGGTATTGATATCCTGAAAATCCTTGGTACAGGCGCCGAACGTGATGGAAATACCGGCTATATAGAAAAATATTTTATTTGCTTTGTTCATGTTTGCACGTTTTAATCGGTGAGTAGATCTGTTTCCTTTAGAAAGAAACTCTTACCTGGAAACCTAATGAGCGGAAACTAGGCATAGACATAAACTCCAGCCCCTGCGCATTTCCTGCACCATTTACGCCTTCCGGGTTGATGTGATCCGGCAAAGAAGTATAGAGGTAAAAAAGATCCCTTCCAACGAGCGACAATGATGCTGCCTGGAAAACTTTTGTCTTCCGGATAAAACTTTGCGGCACCTGGTAGCTAACTGATATTTCTCTCATCTTTACCCACGTGTTTTCGAGAACGGAATTTCTGTTGATCCAGTCACTTCCCTTCACGCCAGATCCAAGGTCTGTACTGCTCCATACGCCGTAAGGCATATATTTATAATAGTAATGCACTACATTATCATTTACCTTTCCATCAGGAAATACGCCTGGCAATACCACGCCCCAGTTGGTTTTGGTACCATCAGGTGTAGTATAGGCCAAACCGCCGCCATCTCTTTCTTTCAGCGTTTCCCTTGCCTGTCCCTGCTGCATAATAGTAGCATAAGTACCCGACCAGATGTCACCACCTATTTTTGCATCAATCAATGTGCTCACAGAAATTCCTTTAAAGCTGAAGGTATTGGTGATGCCACCGGTTAATTTAGGGGTAGCATTTCCCAAAGGCACTAAACCATCTGTAGCCTGGTACATGGTTCCATTCATTTCCGGTTTGCCATATGGATTCTGGACCATCAAAGGCAGGTGTGTTTTCGGATCGTATACATAATCATATCCGTATATTGTACCGTACTGATCTCCTACCCTTGCTGAAATAACAGGGCCGTGTGCGCCACCATCGCCCCAGGCACTGGCCATATCTACGCGTTCTGTTCCGTCAGATAAAGACAGCAGTTTGTTGTTGCTATGCGCCAGGTTGAGGGATACATCCCAGCCAAAATTTTTCTGGTCAATTACTTTCGCACGCAGTATTAATTCTATACCTGAATTTTCCAGTACACCGGTATTTACCACAATGCGGCTCACACCTGAGCTGAGGGGCAGCGGAGAGCCGAGTATCTGGTTCCTCGATTTTCCTTTATAATACCTGAAGTCTGCGTTCAGGCGGTTATTGAGAAAACCTAACACTACTCCAAAATCTGTAGTGGTGTTGATAGCAGGTTTAAAATTAAGTGCCGGCAATGTGTTCGGCAACATGGTAGCTGCCTGACCTGCGAATGTTAAGCTGGAATAGTTATAATTGATCTGGAAAGGCAATGGATCGGTGGCTGCCTGTGCCCAGGCAACTCTTATCTTACCAAAGCTCAGGATGGAAGGATCTATTTTGAAGGCATCGGAAAATACAAAGCTGCCCGCAAAGGAAGGGAAGAAATAAGACCACTGATTTTTAGGTAAGGCAGAGGACCAGTCGTTACGACCGGTGATATCCAGGTAAAGGAAATCCTTGTATGACAGGTTAATAAAACTGTATACAGAATTCATGCGTTTATGTAACTGGCTTTCTGTTACCGGATGCGGATTGCCAAGATAAGTGCCGCTATTCAGGGAATATACATTAGGCAGCGCCCAGGTATCATTGTAGCTAAACATGCCATACATTTCACGCTGGTACACGGTTCCTCCCACGGAAAACTTAGCATTGATGGCGCCGCCCAGCATTTTGTCTTTATGCAGCGTACCGATGAAATCCATATTGGACGCATTATCCCGCTCGGTACCATGTCCATAATATCCTTTAATACCTAGCACATCGGTGGGTGTATTCTTCGTAGTCATTTCGTTGGTGTTGTTATCAATTCCACCGCGGAAGATGAAATTCAGAAAATCAGTGGCTTCATAATTCAACTGAACACCTGCCAATAATTTTCGTCTGTTCTGATTGGTGTTATTTTCATAGATATTCCATACTGTAGCGCCGCCATTTCCTACCCAGGGAAAATTCGTCAACGTATTCTGGGAACCATCTTCATTTTTATAGATACCAATATCCTCGCCACCGTAGTTTCTACCAGCATTGTATACCAGTCGCTTCATCCAGGAGTTACCATCATCATTACCCAATTGCGGAGGGTTATGATACTGATTAACAATGTAGGAAGTTGTTAACTGTACACTGACTCTTTTGGTCAGCTTCATGTTAGCCCCCAGGTTGAAAGTATTACGGTAGTAGCCACTGTTGGGCAGTACCGCGGTATTATCCAGGCGGGAAAAGGAGGCTCTGATAGATCCCCAGTCGTTTCCACCTGCCAGTGATACATTATGGGATGACTGTATTCCATTGCGGAACAGTAACTTGATATTATCAGGTTGCGGCAAATCGGCCTTTTGTGTACCATCCCACCAGGTAATCATTTTACCGTCCATTTTAGGTCCCCAGGAAACGCCGGAGCCGGGCCATCCTACCTGGTTGTAAGTATTTACGCCGTATGGACCGGATCCTGTTTTAGGATCCACGTACATGCCGTTCCAGTTTTCTGTTAACTTAGGCTTACCGCTGGCATCTGTTAAGTATTGTGGTGCGTTCAGCGAAACCATGCCGCCTGCTCCATACTCATTCTGCAATTCGAGGTAACGGTATGGATCAATACTTTTAAATCCATAGGTATAATCCACGCCTAATCCACTGCGCTGAGCACCCTTCTTAGTGGTGATCAGGATCACCCCATTAGCACCTTTGCCACCATACAAAGCCGCAGCGGTGGGTCCTTTCAGCACGCTGATCGTTTCAATGTCTTCCGGGTTAATCATATTTATAGGGCTACCAAAGTCTTTCGGAGAACTGGTGTTGCTGGCATCTGCATTATTCCCCGCGTACATGGCACTACCTGTGGGCGACTTACGTACGTCGTAAGGCTGCGCCAGGTCATTAGCCATAGGCATACCATCCACGATGATTAAAGGCTGGTTATCGCCCTGTATGGTGTTATTACCGCCAATGACAATACGTGTGGTACCACCGTCTACGCCATTTGGATTGGTTACATTCACACCGGCCATTTTACCGGCCAATGCATTCACCACATTAGGCGCATTGGATCTCGCCACTTCTCCTCCTTTTACTTCTTCCTGTGAATAGCCCAGCGTTCGTACGCTTCTCTTGATACCCAGTGCAGTGACGGCTACCGCATCCAGTGAGGTAGCGGAGGTAGCCAGTACCACATTCACCACGGCGTCGGCGCCGATGGTGACGCGTTGCTGTGCAAAACCGATGGAAGAAAAAATGAGCACATCTCCTTGTTTCGCTTCCAGCTCAAAATGACCATTTATATTTGTTACAGTACCCCGGTTAGTACCTGCTACCATTACATTCACACCAGGCAATGCCTCTCCGGTATTGGACTTTACGATCCCGCTGATCTTCTGAAAAAGTACATTCAACCCTTCTATATTCATAGCGGCCTCATTACTTTGGGCTTTCTTCAAAACAATCTGTTCATTGATCACTTCAAAAGTGATGTGGAAGGGGCTGAATAAACGCTGCAATACATCACCCAGTTGCTCCTCGCGGGCAGTCACTGCAATTCGTTGCTTCGCCGGTAAAGTGCTGCTGCTGTAGGTAAAGTTTACAGCTGTCTTTTCAGTGATGGTCTTAAGAATACTACGCAGATCACTGGGCGGCATGTTTAATGACACCTTTTTGCTCAACACCTCTTGTCCGTGTGCATTTTTAGCAAACGAGCAGGTGATCAGGCAAAACAAAAGACCTATTTGTAGTAGTGCAACCCTCATAAAAAATATGACAGTCCGGTTGGAGTTTGCAAATTTGTGCATAACTTCAAGTGTTTTGTTGTGATTAATAAAATGATTAGTACGACAATCCGTTTCCTGTACCAGTTGTCCAGACCTTACAGGAAAAAATTACAGGGTGACGATGTTAGCGCATCGTCACTTTTTTTTGGCTGATAATATCAAGTAAACATAGGGAACGTTTTAGCGGAATTACAAGTGAACAATACCTTTAACTACAGGGCTTACCGGTAATATATACCTGATCCCCTCTGATCGTATAGCCGGCATTAATAGCCGCGCAGATTATCTTTAGCTTATTCTCAAATGATTCATTGGTAATAGTAGTAGTAATCATGCATTTCCCAAACACCTCTTCGCTGGCATTAATCTTAATACCGTAAGCTGCTTCCAGTGCATTAAAGATGGTAGTTACCGGTGTATTGTCAAATACAAAAGACGATACTTCAGTGGCAGGCTGTATGGCTGCGAGCTGTCTGTTATCCAGCGAATCAGCCACAAATGCGGCCGTCCGGGTATTGAAACGGATCTGATGATTAGGCGTTACAATATAAGTATGCTGCTGCTTATCTGCCAGGATATACACCGCTATTTTACCCGTTTTCACCGTGATGGTAAGACTCCCATTCTTTTCAGATACGTTAAAACTGGTTCCCAGCACACGGATCCCTAATTCAGGTGTATAAACAAAAAATGGCCTGGCGGCATCTTTGGCGATATCAAAAAAAGCATCTCCTTTCAGGTATACTTCCCTTTGGGAATGCCATAAAAAAAGGGCATGCTTGATGGAGGCCCCCGCCTTCAGCACTACGGAAGAACCATCCGTTAAATAAGCCACCTGGTTGACGTTCGTCGTATTTTCGCGTATCAGTTGCTGATCCTCTATGTGGCTTTTCAGCTTTTCTGCCACCAGCATTTTGTTATCTTTTTTCAGGTAGATGAATACCAGTACGATTCCCCCTAATACTGCGGCCGCTGCCCCCCACCATTTATAATGCAACATGCGGCGTATAGGTGCAGACTTCTCTACCCGGTGTTCTTCCTGCAGATGATGATCCAGGACGGCATACACCTCTTCCAGCAGCATTTCATTTACAGCGGCTGGTTTCGAGCTTTTACCCAATGCCAGCACCATGCTCCTGGCCTTTTCCAGAACAGGTACTCGCTCCGGATGGGCTGCCATCCATTGTTCCCACCACGTAGTATTAGCTGCGTCCGGAAACAATACCCATTGAACAAAGCGGTCATCCTGGATAAATTCCCAGGTATCCTCTCCAAAATGCTTCATGCAATAATTTATTTAGGAGGCAATCAACTGCCCTTCAATAACAAATGACAAAAGCTTTCATTTTATACTCAAAAAAAATAAAATTTTTTTAACATTCAGGTATAACGCCCTGCCATAAAGGAAAAGACAGGTATCCCGCAGCAGAAAATGCTGCATTTATATACTATTGGAGGATAGTAAAATGATTAACTGGTTAGAGAAACAGGTAGAATGTTTCCAGTAAACGCCGGGCAAACGGCGTTGCTTCGAGTGTTTCTTTAATGCGTCCCAGCGCGCTGTAAAGCAGGTTGCTGACAGACTGGTACTTCATGTGCATCATTTCTGCAATCTGGGCATTGGTAAAACCCATATAAAAACGGAGGGTAATAATTTCCTGTTGGCGTCTGGAAAGTTTTTTAATGGCATCATCCAGCAATATGCTACGGGAGTCGCTGATTTCCGAGTCAATGATCCGTTCCTCTACCGTGGCTTCTGACTGCGTAATGTCGTGAAGATATTGGTTTTGCTTACCTGTAGCTGCGCGGTATTGGTAATCAGACCGGATCAATTTATACCTGAGACTACGGCATAAATAGAACCGTATAGCTACTTGCTCACTGATGTTGGCCCGGGTATTCCACATCTCAATAAAGAGATCCTGGATGATGTCCTTTAACTTCTCCGGGTCTGTACAAAACCTGGAACCATATTGAAACAGGGACACCGTATATTCCCGGTAAATCAGTGTAAAAGCAGCTTTGTCACCAGCTCTAAATCGCTTCCATAAAGCAGCTTCATCAAAACTTACGTCTATCATTGCAGGCATGCGTGGATCTTTTACAGCAAAACTGATTTTGGTATTAAATATTGGCTGGTTAAAACTTTAATATGTTCAGGTAATGTAAATATTTTCCCGCAATTGGTCAAATATGATTCAAATACCATAATGGAAGAACATAAAAATATCAGGATTCCAACGCGGCAGGAAATGAATAGAGATGACTGACTATTAAACGTACAATAGACAACTAATCAGTTTTTTACCCGTAATCGGGAACCATCCTGATTGAGTTGCCAAAATTTATCGCCAAAAAAGAAAATAAGTTACCTTTCATGTTATGGATTTAAGAGATGCCATTGCCCTGATAGCGCATAAAGATATTACCGCTTCGCCTGAAAGTATCTGGGCCGACCTTGGATGCGGTTCGGGCCTGTTCACCTATGCCCTGGCAAACCTGTTGGAAAAAGGCAGTACTATTTATGCCTGGGATAAAGGAAACCCCCACTTATCGGCCCTCGCCAACCCACATCATATTGATATAAAACCCGGGCGACTGGACTTCCTGGAAGAGGAGATCCCGGTATCCGGACTGGATGGAATACTGATGGCCAATTCGCTGCATTATGTCCGGGAGAAACCTCTTTTTATTGATAAAATAAGTGCACATCTCCGGGAAAATGGTTCCTTTCTGATCGTAGAGTATGAAACAACCAAAGCTAATTCCTGGGTCCCCTACCCTGTACCATTCCAGGCTTTAAAAGCCCTGTTTCATAAAGCTGGCTTTACCTCCGCTGTTAAACTAAATGAAAGACCATCGCTCTATGGATCCGGGCATATGTATGCCGCATTATTCAACAGATAATTCAACCATAAACAATTTGCCATCATGAGAATAATTACTTTCTTTCTATTGTTTTTTGCTACGTTAGCCGCAAGCGCCCAAACTCCTTTTGATACTTCTTCCCTTGTCCGCGATAACCAGGGAATCTATTCGCTGGTGGTATCTGTAAAAGACAGCGTCATTTACAACAGGTCTTTTAACGGTAAAAAAAATGAAGATCTATTCAACAATCAATCGCTGACTAAAAATATCTGCGCGGTGCTCATAGGCATCGCCATTGATAAAGGATTTATCTCTTCATTGGATGTACCGGTGGCCGACATCCTGCCCGCATTGAAAGATGACCCTGACAAACGCAGGCAACTTATTACGCTGAGGGATATAATGAACCAGGCATCCGGCTTATGGCACGAAAACCTGGAACGGCTGGATATCTATCTGAATATGAGCGATCCATCCGGATATGTATTGAAACAGCCATTGTTGTCGGACCCCGGCAGCGAGTTGCACTACAGCAACGCCGCTTCTCACCTGATGTCCCTCATCCTCACAAAAGCCACCAGGCAAACTACCTTCGACTTTGCCCGCAAATACTTATTTGCGCCCCTGGGCATCCAACAGGTAGAATGGCCCAAAATGAAAGACGGCTATCATGACGCCAGTGGATTATTAAGCGTACATATGAGTACCGTTGATGTAAATAAAATAGGAAGATTGTTGCTGAATAACGGCCGTTACAAGGGCAGACAGGTGGTTTCTCAAAAATGGGCGCAACTGTTACTTACCCCCACCAAAACGTATCCTGCTCCCTGGGGCCTCACCAATACTACCTATGGGCTTACTTTCTATCACAAAACCTTCCATGGAGAAGCCTTGACATATGGTATGGGCTGGGGTGGCCAATTCCTTATTTTAATTCCTGGTCTGGATGTAGTGGTATCTGTAAACCAGGATGTCAACGACCGGACAGCCATCCGACAGTCGAACGTTTTTATGGAAGGTATCTTTCCTATGATATTTGATTGGATAAAGGCGGGGCATACAAAATAACGCCCGGGCTTCCCAGACGCAAAAATGAAGGGAGTTGGTATTCGTAGCCAGCCTCTCATTAACTCATTGCTACCTTATTATACTTTTCTTTATACTCAAGTGGCGACATCCCGGTTATTTTTCTAAAAACCTCCCGAAAAGCTTTATCGTCCGAGTAGCCTACTTCGTCCATTACTTCATTTATATTCTTTCTTCCTTTTTCCAGGATACTTTTGGCAACTTCTACTTTTACCCGTTGCAGATATTCCACAGGGGTATTACCGGTAGCTTTGATAAAACGCCTGTCAAAATTTCGCCGGCCTGTTGCTAACTTTAAAGCCAGTTCCTCAAAAGAAATTTTCTCTCTTAGATTTTCTTCAATGTAAGTTTGTGCCTGGCAAATCATTTCGTCACCATGTTCTTTTTGTGTTTCAAAAATAAAAAAAGGTGACTGCGATGTTCTGTCCATATCAATCTGGAAAACTTTTGAACAGTAAATAGCAGTTGCTCTGTCAAAATATTTTTCTACTAAAAAAAGTATCAGGTTTAAGAACGAGTATGCACCACCGTTAGTATATATTCCTTTATCAGCAGTAATTAATCTATCGGCCTGAAGATCAATGTTTGGAAACAACTGCCTGAATTTATCTGCTAAATTCCAATGTGTGGAACAGGTTTTCCTATCCAGCAAGCCTGTAGCAGCCAGTAAAAATGCACCTGAGCACATGGTCGCTATTTCAGCACCGTTTTTATATTGCTCCTTTATCCAGGTAATAAGTGCTGCATTCTCCTTAATCAAATTATCCTCATAAGAAATGGAAGGAATGATCAACAAGTCAGTTTTCTTTATCGTCGTAATATCTACCGGATGAATCGAAAAAAAACCAGCATCTGTTTTTAATTCGGGTACAAACCCTGCCATACATATTTCCAGCATTGGTTTTTTCCCGGTACCTTTCCAATATGCATTTGCGCCACTCAGAATTTCATAGGAACCAGCTATGCTACTAAGGTTTATTTTTCCCTGAGGGACAATAATAGTTACCTGCTTCATTGTTGGAGTTTGAACAAAGGTATAACATTAATATGTCCAAATCACCCCCCTAAAATGTCCATTTCACACCATTACACTACCTGAATAAGACTGTACCTTTGGTAAACACGAAAGTGAAAGATCATGTAATGTCAACTAATTCAATAATAATTTTCTAATACAAAAAGAAAAATGACAAGAAAAGATAATATTCTGACAGCAATGCTCATTGGCAGCTTCGTGACATTTTTATTTCCGCCAGGTGGCTACACACAAACAGCAGCAGATAGCTCTGCTATTAAATCAAATTCATTCAATAAAAATAAAACAGCAATTATGGAAGAGAAAGATTTTACGACAAGCATTTTGGTAGACCAATCTCCAAAAGAAGTATTCGATGCCGTGAACAATGTTCGTGGCTGGTGGCAGGGAGAAGTTAAAGGCAATACCAGCAAACTCAATGATGAGTTTACCTATCAGATGGGGGATATCCATTTTTCAAAACAAAAAATAGTAGAAGTTACTCCCGATAAAAGAGTGGTATGGCTGATAACCGAAAGCAAAATAAATTTTGTAGCTCACAAAGACGAATGGATTAATACAAAAGTCATCTTTGATATTTCCAAAGAAGGAGAAAAAACCAAACTCACTTTTACACATCAGGGGCTTAAGCCTGCGATCGAATGTTACAATGGTTGCTCTGGTGCCTGGGGACAGCTTATAGAGAAAAGTTTATTCAGCCTGATTACAACAGGTAAAGGAGTTGATGTATTTCAAAATAAATAATCAAATCGATCGTTATGAGCCATTACGAAACATTTTACCAACTACACCATAAAGAAACACCGTTAATTCTTGCAAATGCCTGGAATGCAAAGAGTGCTCAAATAATAGAACAAAATGGTTATGATGCCATTGGCACATCAAGCGGCGCCATTTCAAACTCATTGGGATATGAAGATGGTGAAAAGATGCCATTCAGCGAACTGCTTTATATTGTACAAAGGATAAAAGCAAGTACAAATATTCCCTTATCAGTTGATTTGGAAAGAGGATATACCAATAATCTTACAGAGTTAACAGAAAACATCCAAAGACTTGTTGATATAGGAGTAGCGGGAATCAATCTGGAAGATGCCCAGGGAGAAGATATCTATCTGAAAAAACTCAATAGTATTAAAAACTATCTGGAAAAAAGCAATCAAAAACTTTTTATAAATGCAAGAACAGATGGTTTTCTTTTGAAAATTGACTCACCGCTGGAAACGACCATAAAAAGAGCAAAATCATATCAGGATGCAGGTGCCGATGGCCTGTTTGTTACCGCCGTTTCAGATACGGTAACTATTAAAGCAATCGCTTCATCTACCACACTTCCTTTAAATATAGTTGGCTCCCCTAAACTTTCATCCATACAGGCGTTATCTGCATGCGGGGTCCGGAGAATTAGTATGGCGGTGCTTTTATACAGGGCATCTTACAATCAATTAGGTAAATTGATCAAAGAGGTGAACACACAACAATCATTCGAACCGCTGTTTTAATTCAATGCTAAGGGCGTTTCTTTTCTTTCTTTTTTCAGACACTATGGGGTGCGTTAACCAGCTGTTCCAGGATCAATTACGGTACTCACCTCACTGATAGAATTGGCTGGAAATCCGCCCTGTTTTGCATGCTCACGGATCATTTCTTCGTTAGGCGCGATATAAATACAATAAATTTTATCGGCCGTCACATAACTTTGTACCCATTGAATTTGCGGTCCCATATTATTCAGGACATTACAAGAAGCTTGTGAAAGTGCTTTCAATTCTTCTCCTGACAATTTACCTGCACCGGGAAGTTCCCGTTCGATAACATACTTAGGCATAACTTTAGTTTTAGATTTTCAGATCACAATGACAGTTGATTCATGTTCATTTCTGAGTCTTTTAGAGGTTCTGGCATTTTGCGGGTGGTCAATGGGGTAGTTACCCAAATGTAAGCAATTTTCCGGGTTAGTTGTGAGGTTGTGGCCGTGCATCGTTCATATGAAACATATGGTATCTTATTTGTGATCGCAATGACCTGGAATTCATTACACCTGGTGGCTAATTACTGATTGCTTTTATACTTTTTATATATAAAAATTTGCGGGATAAAAAAAGATTTTTAATTTAGGTCATCTCCTCGGGATGTAGCGCAGCCCGGTAGCGCGCTTCGTTCGGGACGAAGAGGCCGCAAGTTCGAATCTTGTCATCCCGACCATTTTTCAAACCCGCTCTGATAGCGGGTTTTATTTTCAATACTCTTAGATATTTTCTCTAATTCCCAATTAAATATGGGTTCGAATCCTGTGATCTTTTAATACTAAATTGTTTCGCTCTTCCTATTATAAATCGAAAGTGATATTTATCCTTATAATGCGTAGCTCCATTATTATAGCGGTTCGCTCCGCGAAACCACCTTAAGTTAGCCAGGAACTTATCGCCATTATTCAATTGTACTTCTAATTTTTTTTTATTAATGTCCATATTAGAAATATTGCTTTCCTTTATTATCGTCCGATTATTTGATGTCGCCAAACCGCAATCACCTGTGTATCTGCATGCTCTTCATCCGGATTATTTTCAAAAAGTCTTTTCTTTATATCAAATGCCTTTTCGTAATCCTCAATAAGGCCAACGCTGTTTAGGTCAGTTGGCAAAAATGTCTCATCGAAACCTCCACAATTCGTCAAAGCACTGGTACAGTAATATTGATCAAGAAGATCATATCCAAGAAAACAGAAGTTTTCCAAATTAATCAATGCACAATCATGTTCAGGCTCAATGGCTACCGCCAGTAAATTAAATCTTGCCTTCTCATTTGTTCTTTTCAATACATAATCCAGGCTTGAAAAGAAACCTGTTTCATAACAATCATCAAAAACAATATGCCTCCAGTCATCGTCATTCTCACGATCAGGTTCAACTAACACTTCATTCAGACCGGTGTCTAGTGAAATCAGTTCCGTCAAATGTATCAATCGGCTCCATTTAATATATTTATCCCACCCCATTTTATCTTCATTACTCAATTTGTCATATTTTGCCCGGGCTGTATACAAAAATATTATTTGCCGCTTAATCATATTGTAGGGTCGTTTTGGTCCTTTCAGTAAAAATACAAATAATCCAAAACATTCATCTCAAATCGACAGATTGGCCAAGGACCTTAAATCCATTAAAAATAAGTTCGAAATTTGTACAGGCAGGGCGACTTGACAGGACAAATGAGATTCATGCTCGTTTGTCCTGTTTTTATTTAGGCCCAAATCCTTGTCCAACGGTGTCGTATTGCAAGTGGTATATGGAAAATTTATTTTCATGAATCTTATTATGTACTTTATACCTATCAACCAATTTAGCATTAAATGCAAAAAATCAAGTTCTCCCAAAAACTCATTGTCTGTACCCTCGCGGGATTGGTAATTGGAGCCACTACGTTACGTACAGGTTTTACATTCTTCAGAACAATATTGCCTGTCCGGCTTATAGTTAACGTTCCAACGCTTATGCTGGTTGCTGCCATTATTTACGCTGTAATATGGCAAACTCGAAAAACAAATAATCCTGCTACCCTTGCCTTCTGGCAAGGCATCATACGCTATGGTGTAGCATATGACCTGGCAACATTTGGATGGGAAAAGATTTTTCATTCGCAATTTGTAGTTCCGGCAAGCAAACTGGATCTTCCTTACAGTAATTTTTCATCGCAAGACCTGTTCTGGTATTTTTTCAGTTACTCCTATCCTTTGGGCTGTATTATTGCAGCATCTCAAATAATGGGAGCTACGTTGCTATTATTTCACCGAACAAGACTGGCAGCTGTTTTTATCCTGTTACCTATACTGGTAAACATCTTACTGATGGATATTTTTTATCAAATCGGTACGAGCGTGGTCGTGCACGCAGCTATTATGTTGTCAGGCTGTTTGTATTTTCTGTTCATAGAATTTGACCGTTTAAAAGAAATCTTCTTTGCCGCAAAAGATCAGCTACCCAGGCTTCATCTTCCTAAATATTTAAAAACAACACTACGTCTTTCTATTATTTATATCCCCGTGCTATTAATTACCCTACGCGGCAAACCAGATAAAGATCCACAGCTCAAGGGTAAATACAAAGTGACACAGATAACGGTTAATCAGCAGGTGGTTAGTCGTACCGGTTGTGCAGATAGTGTACTTACAGTGGTATACTTTGATATTAAAAACGGATGTGTCTTTGAATTCAATACTGTAGCCAGGAGATGGTACGGAAATTATAAAAAAAAGAATAATGATCTGGAAATAAAATGGTATGCTCCGGAGGGAATGCCTCTCTTCAAGGGTATCATCTCTCCGGTTAATGCAACAGGAAATTTAGCACTGGCTGGAATGCTGGGGAATGATTCCATGAAAATAACATTGCAAAAAATAGATACAACCCGGTAAAAAGAGGAAGACTACAGGCATCCCGAAAATATTGAACAAGGCAGCATTGCTGCTGCCTTGCTTGTTTTTATTTCTTTCTGAAATGCTGTCTATTAGCAGGATAAATTATTTAATGGCGGCTGAGGAATCGTGTCAATTTTTCCGGTCATGACAACTTTCCGATACATGAAGGCCCTTCGGAGCGCTTATTGATCCTCCTCCTTGTTATACATATGCTGCTCCAAGTAGCCGGTATCTCCTTTAATAAAAGCCTGCAGACAGGAAAATGCAAAAGTGGTGTCCATGGCATCCATTTGGGTAGCAAATGCGGGATTGAGCACATCTTTCTTTTTAAAAAATCCTACACGTTCCATCTTTGGCCGCAAATATTCTATGCTAACAAGATCCTTCCTATATACGGAAATACAAAGTGTCTCTTTTTCACCGAGGTGATTTTGCCGGTTTATTTCAAAAAAGTAAAACGGACTTTCAGGGCTACTTCCGGTGTCTTCGATCTGTTGATAAAGGCCTCCCCAATCGATCTTCTGGTACAAGTCAATCGCTTTTTGGTTATTGCAGTCAGGATAAACATCAGGGCGGCGGGTAAATGGAGATTGTATTTCTATATGATACATATGCTATTTTTTCAGACAATACAGGTTATCAATACCATGCATTCCCACCTGGGATTGCATCGTACAATATTAAGTAATATTCCCAAGTACTGCAAACGGTAGGATCACCTGCCTGTCTCTATGCACCTGAAGCACTTTAATTTATTGTCTACACTAAAATATCTTCTATCCAGTCTATTATCTTATTTGTGGAAAAATCCGAGGCTCCCACCTGACAATGCTCCTGTTTGGGAATACTTACAAGTTAATGGCTTCTCTATTTAAACCGCTACACCTGTTAAACTTTTGAACTAAATTGCAATTGTACGTTGCGAAGCCCATGTGGCTCCAGACACTAAACCCTTACTATTCTGTATGACGACAAAAATATTCTTATCGGCAATTTTAGTATTTATACTTGCTTCCTGTCAAAACAACCGTATGCAGGACAAGCCCCAACAAGAAACGCCAAAAGCATTGGAGGACAATAATTCTTTGGATATTGTTTCGAAAGGACGACGTTCAGAGGATTTACTTGAAAGCCTTTATAGTGAGCTTGTCAGTAAGGACGTTGAGTTAAAAAGACTGGAAGTAAAAATTAATGATCTCAATAGCAGTAAGAACGACTCAATTGAATTATTTAACAAGTTTAACGGGAAAATACAATCATACTTCAGATCAATAGACAGCAATGTTTCAGAAATTGAAGATTCATTATTGAGAGACAAAATGAAACTTTTAATTGCCAGTAGCCTGACAAAATATAATTCACGAATTGCCAAACACAACGAATTGCTGAAAACCCTTGCAGTAAACGAAATTAGAATTTCAGACCTTCATACAGCTTTAAAAATTGTAAGGACCTTACCTGTGATTGAAAAATACCAACAGGATAACTTACCAACCACAAGACAACTTGAAGGGTTTATTAAACAACAGTACCAAACTATCAATCTGGCAGACACACTTATAAAAAAATAATTTCGTTGCCGCTCGGAAAGCGTTGTTTTGGGTTCAATCTACAGTAAGGATAATTGCTAAATGATACAGTATTAGTAGTTCACGATAAAGTCTTACAATGCCAAATTGACATCTAAAAGATCAGTTTTCTTAAGCGCTAATTTCAAGCTTATATCCTTTGCCGCGTATAACAACAATTTTGGTATTCGGATCAAACTCCAGTTTTTTTCTAAGTTTTGATATGAACATATCCAGACTACGCCCCACAATAACACCTTCATCTTCCCATATCTCTTTCTGTAGCCGGCTTCTCTCTATAGTCTCATTAGGAGACATCGCGAAAATGAGCAGTAGACGTGTTTCGGTTCCAGTCAGGTCTATGCTCTTTTCATTTATTATCAGCTGCCGCTTCTCCGCATCAAACAAGACCGAGCCAAAAGTGAGTATCCTGGTACCCTGATCGCTAGGTAAGGCGCTTGGTGGCTTATTAGTACCCTCACCTTTAGGTAGGGCTTTCCGTGGCTTAACAGATCTCAGAAAAATGAAACCAACAAATGCGAAAAGTGGCAGGCTGCCCAGAAGATATCCATTCTTTGCAGTATTTATACCTGTCGGTTTGAATTTAACATTGATCATGTAACATGCACTGGGTTGCTTTCTTCCTATGCATGCTACAATATCATCTTTTATATTCCTGGATATAGCATATCCATAGGCTACACTGGAGTTGCTACAGTTCAGAACGTTAACAACGTAATCACGTGCGAGCGGGTCTTGGGCCAACAAACGCCGGGTGGTATTCACCAGGAAGTCCGATTGAAAAGTTAGTTCATTCTCAAACCTGATTTGGTATTCATTTTCAGCGATCTTTTCTACCGGGAGCACCCTTGAAGTACTGTCGCCCGACTGTAAGAGTAATTCATGTCCGATCCTGCGGAGCAAAACCTCTCTTCTTGCGATATCAAAGTCGTCACTTCCCTTCATACTGAAAGCCAGGCAGATTAAGGAGGTAAGCAGCAGCAGCGTCAGTCCGTACAGGTACTTGCCTTTCCCCTCAAGCAGTTTTTGGCTTTCAAACATAATATTGCGATTTATTTACAAAGTTTACATTTCTATTTACAATCCTAACCCCTCTGGCTCAAAGATATCAAAGTAATTTCGTTGCATCAACTTTGATATGATATGAAAAATAAAAGAACCGTTTTGTACAGCCTGATTATGATGCCGGCAGCAGGAGTAATTTATTTTCCCGCACAGGCTCAGCAAAAATATGACGCCAGGGCTGTAGGCCAACCCGAGACATTTGATTAGCCAGATACTCCCGGCCCCCCCTGCTATCTTCCCGGTTTTCGATAAGCTTACCATCAAAGGACAAAGGGAAGCAGTTCAATTTATACCTACAATGAGACAGAACGGCAATACGATTATAGCTACGGCAAACATGACTATTGACCGCCAAAAGTGGAATATCAATCATCAACCGGAGGAACGGGAGCACTTTGTGGGATGTTGGAAGCTAACGATGGAAGTATTTGGTTTGGATCCATGAATGGAGTGTATCGTTATGATGGAAAGACCATCACTGACTTTAAAAGTAAAGAGGGGCAGCAATAATCTGTATTGCTGATTTAAAAATCATCTGTCAATTATTATTAATCAATATTAATTCCTTAGTATGAACAACAACCTATCAATCACGTACTTAATTTTAATTATTGCTTCTTCGTTCTTCGGTTGCCGTGGACCTGTAAAAGAGGAAAATAAAACTAACGCATCGGCAAGCTCCTTATCCTTACATGTTGGGAATGAAAAATATGCTATAGTAGATACAAAGGAAAGTGTTGTAACATGGAAAGGTGCAAATCTAATTGGTTCAAACAGTCATACAGGGTTCGTCTATATCTCAAAAGGAGAACTGATGATTGAAAACGGTCAACTTATGGGTGGTACAGTTGAAGTAGACATGAATACAATTGAAGATAAAAACCATGGGAGTGATAATAAACTTGTTCATCACTTAAAAGATCCTGATTTTTTTGAAGTTAAAAAATTCCCCTTTTCTACAATCGCCATTACCAGGATTGCATCGATAGATGGTGAGAATAAAAACGTTACAGGGAACCTAACCATTAAAGGCATCACGCACCCAGTTACTTTTCCAGCCGAAATGGAAGTGAAGGACGGAATTATCAAAGCAGATGCCAGGCTGGTCATTGATCGAACATTATGGGATGTCCGATATAAATCAGGAAAGTTCTATGCCAATTTAGCCGATCAGGCTATGTCCGATTCCATTGAATTCCATATTAAGATCGTAGCAAAAAAATAAATAGCTGAAATCCATACAAGCGATTTTAGGTTAGTCGAAACTCTTAAGCAATTAAAATAAATTATGAAATACGCACACGTTTATGCATTATTCTTGATGTTTGTTTTTAACACTTCCTGCAAAGGACAAAAGAAAACAGACCTCCCAAAAGAAAATACCAAGTCCGAAAACAGCGCGGTAATTACCTCCGACGGACCTAAATCGATCACCCGAAATATCATACAAGATAGAAAGGGTAACATTTGGATGGCTGCATTTGATGGTATTTTTCGATACGATGGAAAGTCTTTTACCAATATTACCAGTAAAGTGAGTTCGGCCCGCTTCTTTTCTATTTTAGAAGATAGCAAAGGCAACTTGTGGTTCGGCTCTATTGGTTCAGGTGTTTATTATTATGATGGCAAATCCTTTCAAAATTTCACCACCAGGGATGGACTTCTTAATAATGATGTTGGTAGTATTTATGAAGATAAAAAAGGCAATATCTGGTTCGGTGTTTTTGGAGGAGCAAGCCGTTACGATGGGAAAACTTTTCGGAATTATATCATCAATGGAGATGCGATGAATGAAGATCGGACAGGGAAAACTTTTCCGGATAGACCCCCTTATGAAGTTACTGCTATTATTGAAGACAAAACAGATAAGTTTTGGTTTGCTACAAGAGGCAATACCTTCGTGTATGATGGAAAAACATTTACCGTTTTCACCCATGAGAACAAACCTTTTAAGAATGTTCGTTCTATAATCGAAGATAAAAAAGGCAATATCTGGCTGGGAGGTAATGATGGTCTTTGGCGCTATGACGGCAGTGCATTTTCCTATTTTACCCAGAAGTTTGTTGGTTATATCATCGAGGATAAAAAAGGCAATATCTGGACTAGTTCAGAAAGGGATATTAGCCTGGCTTCGGTACTTTCCCGGTATGACGGACAGTCCTTGTCTAAGCAGGCCTGGGCGCTTTCACGGTATGACGGAAATTCCTTACCTAAAAAGCCAACGGTAACCGAAATAACAAATAAACCAATGTTTTTTGGGATTTTAGAAGCTAACGATGGAAATATTTGGTTTGGCGCTGTTGATGGGGTATATCGTTATGATGGAAATACCATTACCAGCTTTAATGGACGCGAAATAAATCGGCAGACAACCAGATAAGACAACAGTGAAATAATAACCTATTACTTAATCCAATAGTAATAGGTTATTATTTCATTGCTAATAATTTATTTGAAAAAAGAAACAGGAGCGGGAACAAAAGGAGATGGCAACATATTTTTTCATGCTCTAATAAATTGATATACTGAGGGGTATGCCGGCAGGGGTAGATCCGGCGTTAAAATAACTAAAATGAATATCCATAGCAACCTATACTGTCCTATCTTTAAGGTAGTTATCCCAACTTATAAACCCTTAATGATTGAAGCCCATGGAACCCACTTCTATCCAACCGCTGCGGTTATCCGCATATGCTTTTTTATTGCTGAACCTTTTCCTGTTCTCCTGCCGTAAGGATGTAGTGCAATCGTTGTCGCCGCAGGCTGCGGCCCGGGATGTGCATACAGAGCAGATCGTCAGTACCTTTCGCGTGGCCGATTCGGTGGCCCCTGGTATCACTATTTATGTAAGCGCCTTACCGTCTGCCTGGCAAGCGCCCATTAACCAGGCGATCCAGGCCTGGAATGCTGTGGGTTGCCGGATTAAGATCATGCGTGTGTCCACCGCTGCAAATGCCCGTTTGGTAATCAGCTCCTTTCGTGACACGAGCTCCCAGGCCGTCTCTACTTCCAGTTTTCCAACCTCAAACGGCAGCTGCGGCCCTGGCATAAGGATCAACCTGGCAGCTGTGCTGAACGACCGTCAAAAAACACTTGTCATTGCCCATGAATTAGGCCATTGTTTCGGTTTCCGGGATACTAACTATTCCGGTCCGGGCGGGGTGGTCGTTATCCCCGGAACGCCCGGCGTCGATTCCGCTTCTGTGATGAATGCCCTGCGTTTACCTATACCGGAATGGAACGGGTTCAGCTTCTTTGATATTGTGGCTTTCAGGCAGACCTATCCTTCTGCACCGGGCCTCCGCTCCTTCTTCCGTTACCGGATCGTTACACCTTCTTCCGGCGCTGAATATTACTACTACACCACTAACACTATGGAATATGGCCCCGGAAAAGATACTGTCAGCTTTGAGGGCACTGCCGGCTATGTTGTTTCCGGCGCATTTTCGGGCGCTGTGCCATTGTATAGCTACCGTTCACTGAACACTATTGACCGGTATTATACGACCAGCAATTTAACGCAGCAAGTAGGTTATGTATACGAAAAGTCAGTAGGGCTGGTGTATAGTCCGACATCCGGTATCCGCCCCGCAGGCACACGCGCCTTGTATGAATATTTTAATAAGACGAGGGGCGCGCATTATTACACCGTCGATACTACTGCTATGAGCGCTAATTTTAAAGGATTTGTCAACCAGGGCGTGGCTTGCTATATATATTATTAGTAGTATTTGCAACAGTATACAATCCCGATTTTTAACCCTTAAATGATCGCACTCATTGGAATGTACCCCAACCAAATCCGTGTAGTTCTTCGCACCCGGCCTTCTATTACCGGCCATTTTCCCGTGTACGTTGGAATGCAGGATCTTTGGAAATCCGTTCCATCTGATACTCCGTTAAACTGGAACACTCCATCTTGTTTACTCATAGCTTATAATTTTTTCGATTAAAGAGAGGCAATTTATAACGCCATGCCTTTTAAGCGTTTTCATCTGATCAGATAGAGTGTAGTAACAGTGTAGTAACAGAGTAATGTAACAGTAGTAAGAGTCCAGTGGAACAGTAATAGAAATATAATGGGAATGTAATAGATAGACGAATCCTAAGTACTGGAGAAGTATACGAGAAGTAATAACAGTACTATCGGAAGTAAATGGGAGTGTAGATTAAGCTGTGTCAAAATTTTATTTTTTACAAATTTAGTTTTAGACGGTCACCGAACTTGATAGATAAATGGGCGAATATATTGATACCAGATTGAAATATTATTTTGTTGGAAAAGGAAAAAATTTATTAATTTGGACTCCATACTAAAAACAACAGCGTATTTTAGTACCTCAATAACCAATTAAATCTTCACCCTCAAAACCATTTTTCCATGGAAACCCAATCTCAGTCTCAACCTGTATCCATTTCTCTATTAGAAGCAGTCAAGTATGCCAAAATGGTCGACCTGGCAGACCTTGTTTACAAAGTGGCAGTAACGAATAAAGATCCTGCAGCACAAAAAAATCCTTCCATATTGGCGTATAGGACCGTCTTAAGAAGTAAGGACTTCCAGCTACAAGTAGACGGGAACTTTGACCTACAATACCAATTATTGTACAATATACAGATGATGGAGAATAACGCCCTGGTCTATTACGGTTTTATAGCGCAGAATAAGAGCACTAAAGACTATGTGATCACCTTCCGCGGTACGGAAACCTTATCAGAACTTCTCTCAGACGAATTTATCGTTCCAACTTCCTTTAATGAGTTTAACAACAACTCACAGGTTCCATCCGGCTTTTACAATCTTTTTGAATCAGGCGTGATCACAGCACTGCCCCATGATACGCCATCATCTGCCCCTCTCACGTCTGTTGCATCCAATCCGGCGAGTTTTATGCCAGATGCCATGAATGTACAAACAGTGGTTGCAGGCCATAGCCTGGGAGCCACACTGGCAACCTATTATGCCGCCGCTGTCTCCGTTGGCAAGGATAAAGATATAGATCTTAGCATCTATACTTACGCGTCGCCAATGACAGGTGATAAAACCTTTACCGATACGTTCAACAGCAATATAGGCAGAAGCCAGCGGGTATATAATGTGCCGGATAATGTTCCAAACCTTCCACAGTGGTTCGATAAAAACAACAAAAACATCTATACCCAGGTAGCCAGGGCCTACATGGTTGATTCGACAAATGATACGAATGTAATCAGCGGCCCCGGATGTGCACACCAGTTACCAGTTTATCAGTATCTGCTTGAGAAACTCAATGGAAATACTAACGCGAATATCCTGACAGATCCATTTTGTAAGTGCCAGTCCAAAATAAACCCGATAATTGTTTAGAAAAGGCGACTAAACAACCAAGGCTGCATTTACATAAATGCGGCCTTGGTTGCTTTCATCATCTCAACAAATGCTGTTCAGATGCGGGATTATCTCGTATACCTCCGTTGGATAAATTTACCGGAATAAAAAAAGCGCCTAACAAGGCGCTGTTCTATTGTAATTACTGTTGCTGAAAATCGTAGTACGAAACGCTCCCACCGTTTACATAAACCTGTACATAGGTGCTTGCATTATCTGCAGCATTACAATAAACCGGGTTAGACGGTGTGAGAAATCCATATCCGTTCGCAGAATATACCACGTAACTACCGGAAGAAACATACAAATAATTGCCAGACCAGCTTAAACCAGGTATTGGACCGTTGCCAAAGGCATAGATGAAATTCCAGGCAAGGGCTGGCGCATGCAGCCCAGGTGTGGGTCCGGATTGTCTGAATGCGGAACTTGCTTTCATGCTAAAACCGCAGCTAAGAATGATGGCAGCAGTCAAAAGGAAAGTCCATTTTTTCATAAGATAATTTTTAGAAGGTTAATGTGATTAAACTTTCCAAAAGTTAATGAGACTTCCTTTAATCGCTTCATCAATTTGTATCATATTATTGCCAATTTGTATCATTCTCGATATCACTGCCGCTGCCTGTACTTTAACAAGGAATGTTTTCTTGCTAAAACTGTCAATCAAATGATCGTTTTCACAACATGTTATGCGTAATACATAAGCACTTACCTGAAATTTCAAACCAACATGTTGCCGAATAGCAGTGATGCCAATTATTTTTATGGTAAGAGTTTTGGGAGACATTAACTATACCACAGCCATAGCAATGCTCCTGCTTTCTCTATTCAACTATCCTTTCCCTACGCTAAAAAACCCTTTCACATATTGCCAGATTAATATCTTATAAAAATCGTCAACCTCTTACTAATTTTAAAAAAGAAAGCTATGCTGCGAAAATTAAACATGCCGCCCCTTAAGTATCCCTGGCCCCACATTCCTCCGGCCCATCCCGGCTATTTTACTGAAGAAGAACGACAATGGCTGGATGAAGATTACACGTTTATGACGAAGGAGGCGGTAGAAAAAATAAAAGCGCATAACCTGGCCAATGGCGCATCCTGGATGTCCCCTACTACTACCAACATTGATCATCTAAGGCCCATTGCCCGCTTTTTCTTATGGCTTACATTATATGATGACTATTATGAACGCTGGCCGATAGATAAAATAGCCATAGAAAGAGATCGGATAATAGGTGTGATACTGGGAGATACACCGAAGCCCACCGACACCGGGCTATACCGCCAGATTGCCAAATGCAGGGATGAGTGGCTTACTTATATGCCTTACGAATGGATCGAGCGCCTGGCCAGACACATGTATCGTTATACAACCTATGGCATTATGGAAGAAGCGCCCTATCGTCGTGAAAGCCGCTATCCCAGCCTGCTGCGATTGTCATTTCTCAGAGAGTACACTATTGCCATGTATCCATACGGAGATATGACGGAAGCCGGCATGAACTATATGGTACCAAAGCACATCATCGAGCATCCCATTATCATGCGTCTGAGAGCATTGTTGTGCAGGATCATGGCCATCCAAAACGATTGGTATACGCTGGAGAAGGAGATCGCTGACGACAAATTTGAAGTCTGCAATCATATCCTTGTGTTGAAGCACCAGCATAAGATATCCCTGGAAGAGGCCATGCAGGAAGCGGAGCGTATCCACAACACCTATGTGGACGAAATGGATGCCATTCAATCCGATTTACCGGATTTTGGTGTTCACCAGGAAGACATAAAGAATTATGTATACCAACTAACACTTAGCATAACAGGATTGGATGATTGGTACAATGGCGACACCGTACGGTATATACCTTCTGAATTTCCGAAGCACATTTACCAACCAACCAGGACCAGTGAAGGTGGATAGGTTTTGTTTGTGCGCTATATGATATTAAGGATTTGTGTTCAGCAGATCATCAACAACCTATTCTGTCCAGGTTTTTCCTTTGGTGCGCGGTGAAGGCAAGGGGGAACCTGGCTTTCAGGATGCTCAACCGCCAACCTCCATAGATTACCAAGGCCTAAGCTTATTGGTCGTGCATCAGGTGTAGCCTGATAATGTAGATCGAAGAAATTTTCACTTAAGAAGGATTCAAAATCTTCATCTGCTCCATGATATAGTTTTTTGAGCTCATCACGTATTGCTGGAATAAGTATTTTCTTTTTGCCTTGTGAATTTGGCAATATTTCACTCGACTCGCCATAGTAGGTACATAAAAAGGTATCGACTGGTATGGGAGAGCGATCTACATGAAAAGAATAAACATCGGTTGAAAAAAACGGGTAGGTATCATCCCGATCATAGTATTTGATCACATTAAGAACCGGCGATGCGCCATAAGCTTTCAATAGCTTCAAGTCATTTAAAAGAATTTCACGGGCAAGTTGTCCTTGTTCACTCAACTGAAGTTCACGAAGTTCTTCCTGTTCAATTACCGTTATATTTCCGCTTAGCGCTACCTTTTCAACAATCTCAGAAAAATCACCTGTTAGTTGACGAGTCCAGCAAATTGCATTCATTTCTCCTTTAAATGGCGTAGAAACAAGGTCTTGAAAATTCGTGACACAGTGAATCTGTTTCTCCGCATGAGATAAATCTATCATAATACTTAATATAAAATCATTTGACAACAAAGTACGGGAATAGTAGCCGGTTCCCGCACACGTCATATAAATATAGCCAATGATAACAAATATTATACTAAGTATAAGATCACCTGGAATTATCAATCGCACTACCTGATTCCAAATTGTTAATCGAGTTTATGTATGCTCACATCTGTAAAATAACCGAGCGTTTCCGGACCAATCCAAAGGCCTACGCTTCCACGCAAATCTTTGCCCTGCTTCAGGTCATTGACAATCAAAGTAGGTTGTTCAGCACCGTTGATATAGAATTTGGCCGTTTCATCTTTTACTTCAATTTTCACGCTGACCCATTCAGCCGGCATCATATCAGCATAAGCCTCGTATTTTTCTGGTGTTTCTTCCCGCGATCTATACCAGGGGTAGCCCGGCAACGAAACATACTGAGTCGAATGATTCCTCCGTACCTGGTCATTTGCCCGGCCGTTGGTGGGACGAATGTAAAACAGCTCCATTTTGGAGGTATCCTTACTCACCCGAAAGGCAATCCCAATAAACCCACGTGCGCCTTCTCCGGCATTCATCTGTGGTTGTCCTGAAATTGTTGCTTCAATGATACCATTATGAAAATCGACATCTTTGAGCAATGCAAGTGTCTTTTCGTCACTGGTCGTCTTCGGCATTTGTAAAACCAGCGCGTTTTTGCCTTTATATTCTGACTGCGTAACAGTTACCTGGTAAGGAATGACACTATTAGGAGCCAGAGAAATACGCTGCGCTTGAGACGATGCAAAAACAAACGCACTCATTCCCAAAGTAATCAATAAAATTTTTCTCATTGGAACTGATTTAGTAGATATTTCAATGCTATTATTCTTCTTTGCATTCCAAACTGTAATATTTAATAAGAAGATGATGTCCTGCCAGATTTCCATAAATTTCAAATGAAAAATATAAATATTAAAGAAATTGGCTTTCAGACAGTCTTTTGCTGATAACTTCTTAAAAAACAAGGAAAATATAGTGTAAACAACCCGTAAACTACGTCTCTTTTTATATTAAGGTCTTTTCCTTATCTTAACTCACAAGACGCATTTTACCGGTTGCATACATCTTAATAGCTAAGCACACTTAGTTATTTGCCATAGAGCGCGTAGATGAAATTTTACATTCTTAGCCGTCATTCCAACTTATTGATTATTATTTAACCACTTATTATTTTCAGATGAAAAAGAAACTAAACAGCTTAAAGCCGAAATTATCATTGGATAAAAATGTTATTGCCCGATTAAGCCAGCAAGAACAAAGAGCAATTTATGCAGGTAACAACGAATCCAGGGGTTCTGGCACTGTTCTCACGCACTGGCCTCCTTTTGCAGGTTTTTCTGTTTGTACTCATTGGCCTACTACTGCGTAACATTTGATGGTAAAGTATGATAAAATAAGTATCCTCCGGTATGCTACCGATAAAATACATCTTGTGCGCTATGATAAAGGGCGTGACCTTTGAAAAAAAACAGATGTATTTTATCGGTAGCATACCGGAGGATAAATTAACAAACGGACTAAAAAAACAAAACCCGCACGTTGCACAAGACAAGTCAGAAAAAATAGACAGTTGCTCTTAATAAAAGAATTGTTCCAATACRATCTTTCCATCTTTCACTTCATACAACATTATCTGGTTAATTTGTATTCTTCCCAATCCGCGTACGGTAATATCCACTTCTCTTCCCACAGCAAAATGATCACCACCTGCAACGGCGTCCGTTGTGTAAGTGCTATGGACTGCCTCTATCAGTTTTTTAAAGTCCTCCCCTTTTTTGCGAACGGCAGCTTTCCCTTCTGCATAGCCTAAATAAGGTGAATTTGGAGGGTCTATGCTCCTTACATTTTCTGCAAAAAGCTCGTCTTGAATTTCAAACTCTTTTCCTTCTTGCTTGAAAAGCTCAATGAAACGTGCGGCAACTTCCTGAGTTGTCATCGTTGTTTTGTTTGTCCCCATAATTTTTTTTTTTGATGATTGCGTATTAATTACTGGTCACATACTGGTATCTATCCATTTTTCACCTTACTGTCAATCATATCCCATACTCGAAATATCTATTCAAAAGTATAATTGAAGCAAATAGTAAAATAGAACAAAACCGACAAATGAAATCCAAATTGCAGAACATATGGGGTGCAAACAGCGTGTTTAAAATAATGCTGGTGGAAGATGGGCAGGAGATTCCCGTAAATTATGAAGCTATCCCTTTAAGCTTAAAATGTTAACAAAGTCCGGATTCCTTACATTTTACTTTGAAAGTCCCGAAATACTGCATATTACAAGTAGCGGTCCAGGCGTATTGTTGTCTGGCAATCTTGATCATAACAATACGATCCCGGCTCCCGGGAGTTCCCGCACCTGGAAACTGAAGTCCGGTAAGTTTGTAGTTACTATCAGGTCTGGTCATGGAGAATTTGAAGAGACGGATCAAAAAGGCCGCTTTTTAATAATGCCCCAGGATAACCAGTTGGATATCGTGATTGAACAATATCCAACTGACTGGCTTCCCAGGACCTATACGGAATCTTATCAAACAAGCATGGACAATCTGAAGAAAGAACTGCGGGCCTGGCTGCCTATATTAACTGGTTTTGCATGATAAAACCGGCAGGCAATATCACCAGGTATGGCATGGTGATGTCCAAAAACTGGATGTATAATATCTGGAGCTGGGATCATTGTTTTAATGCCATCAGTCTGGGCTTTCATCAGCCAGCACTTTCGTGGGATGCTTTCATGCTGCCATTTGACCATCAGAGCACAACCGGCGCCCTGATGCAGAATGATGGCTATTAATAAGCAAATAACTTGCTATTTAATGCTTGCTTATACGTGGTAAGTGTGTCCTATGACGCCTCCCGGAAAAGCCTTTACATCCACCAACTTTAGGCTAAGCGGTTTTACAAGATCGGTGAAGATTGGCAGCCCTGAGCCCAATGCGACTGGATGGATAGCCAGGTGGTATTCATCGATGAGACCCGTTGCGATGAGGCTACGCATAAATTCCGAGCCGCCATGTGCTAAAATCGGGTTACCCGGTTCGGCTTTGAGTGCCCTGATCCCTTCGGCGAGATCGCCATCGAAGATCCGCGCCTCAGCCCAGGAAGCCACGGCGGGCGACTGCGCTGCATTAGTTGCCTGGCCCTGATCGAGGCCTTTAAATCCGTTTCGGGTAAAGACGGCCTTGGGTATCTCGTTCATCGGCGTGGCAAAAACGTCGGTCGAAGTCGGCCAGTAAGGCGCCATAGTCTGAAACGACTTCCTGCCCATAATATGCAGGCCTGCCGTCCGGCATATCTCTACGGCCCAGGTTTTCGATGCCTCATCCCCGGTCTTGAATACCCAATCCATCTCCCCATTAACGCCAGCAATAAAACCGTCAACAGTTATCGACATCTTCATCATTAACTTTCTCATAATTAAGATTTTTGTTACCCAAATGTACCCCGCCCTTTCCTAACTCATGATGGGCTAAAGCGACAATTCAAGGGGGTAATTGCGTCTTAATCTATTTTGCCAACCATTAACGGTTCCAATTCCCTAAACTGCCTGGTTCAGAGGTAGAGCGCCCAAAGAATCGTGGATGATATCTCAATAGCTGACCGGGTAACAAGTACTTATTTCTGATGCTTCCAAAACCTGCCTTTACCTTCTGCGATCCACTCCAGGGCTTCGCTGATTCTTTTTTGCCGTGTTTCATCCGTTTTTGCATCCGTTATCCATACAATGTATTCCTTGCGGAAAGAATTGGACTTGCTTTCAAAAAACGCTTTTGCTTTGGGATTGGCATCTAACGCCACCTGCAAATAATCGGGAGTTTCAAATACCTTAGGTTTATCTGTTTCCGGCTTCTCTCTTTTTATTTTAATGCCTTTCTCATTCAGTAGCATGGCCTCCTTTAGCATCGCTACAAATTCCTTGTCAGGTGGCAGGTCTGCTAATTTGGTAACCTTGCCTAAAAACCGCTGGATAGGCTTTAAATCCTTACTTGCCTTCAGACGGCTGTCACTCATCAATTCGGCTTTTAAAAATGTAAAGGAGCAATGATGCTTATAAGCTGCCAACACGCATAAGTTATCCCCTTTATATTCAAAATGAGGAAAACTCCATTTAACCGCTTCCGTTATATCCGGACAGTTTTTGTGAATGAGCTGCCGCCAATGCGCCAGGATCGGCCTGGCAAAATCTGCTGCATTGGCGATGTAAGCGTCTACCTCTGAATGATGGTTCATGATGTTTATATTTGTTTGATTGTTTAACAGGGTAATTGTGTTTCGTCTATATAGGTAAACTCCCATTGATGACCGTCCAGATCGGCAAAACTGTGCTGATACATCCATCCATGGTCAACAGGCTTGCGGTAAACCATTGCACCCAACGACTTCGCTTTGTTCACCAGGGTCGAAATCTCTTCTTTTGAAGCCGCATCCAGCGTGATCAACACCTCAGTGGCTTTCCGCGCATCGCTTATTTTTTTATCGGTAAAACTTTGAAAGTAGGATTCCGTGAGCAACATCACATAGATACCGTTACTGATCATCATACAGGTAACGTTTGCATCCGTAAACTGCGGATTAAAGTGAAAGCCGATATCCTCGAAAAAGAGTTTTGACTTATTAAGGTCTTTTACAGGAAGATTAATAAATACTTTTGTTGCCATGTTCCTGATTTCCCGTTCCGGGTTCATTTAATTTGATGGAACAAAGAAAAGCAGAACATCGCAAAAGAGATGGTCTAAAACTTGGATAAACAGGTAGATTTAATCACTTGTGCCGTTTCCGGAACTCAGAAGGCGACAGGCCAGCCTGTTTTTTAAAGAACTTGCCAAAGTTGGCCGGATCTGAAAAGTTGAGCTGATAGGCGATTTCGGCGATCTCAAAATCAGTATACCGTATAAGTGACTTTGCCTCGGTGGCCAGTCGTTCAGCAATAAAAGCAAGTGCATTTTTACCTGAAACCTGCTTAACAGATTGTGAAAGATAATTAGCAGTAACAGAAAGCATATCTGCATACTCCTGCACCGTGCGCTTATCGATATAATGATTGTCGATCAACTGGGTAAATTTACGCAGGAGTATTTGCTGCGTGGTAGCCAGGCGGATTTCTTTTTTCTTTTCAAGACTAAATTCCTCCAAATGATACAGCAGCCCTAAGAGTTTTAACCTTGCTTCCATATGCTGTGATTTGGCCGACCCTTCATATGCACTAAACACCGCTTCAAAATGCGGGGCTAATTGTTCAAATGTGGCATGGTCAAACATAAATAGGTTGGTGTGCAACGGATCAAATAACGGGAACTGCCGGTGAAAATCTGGCTTAAAGAAGGAAAAGCATTCCTGCTTAAAGTAAATAATATACCCTTCTAACCCGTTGTTATGCGCAAAACTATACACCAGGTTAGGCGAATGGAGAACGAGATAAGAGTCCGGATCCTGAACAGTTTGATCGCCATAGTTCACCTGTATCCTGCCTGAATTGAACAGCAATGCCAGGAAGTAGAATGACCGCTTAAAAGGTGGCCGGTAAACCTGCACATCCTTTTCAAGCTTTTTTAAACGCAAACAATAAAAGTCCGGATTGTCCGTCCGCCCCGGCCAGGGGATAGATGCCAGAAAATCGTTTATTTCGGTATAATAAGGAAGGGCTGTTTTTATTCTCATGAAATCTGTGTAAATCCGTCATATCAATTCTTTTGACAGAAAATGATCTGGTGATAAAAATAAGAAGTATATTCTGCAATATTTCAGACAATAAATGAATTTTTCAAACGTCAGGCTTTTTTATGCGTATTTTGAGATTTTCCAGGGCTCAGAACTAGTCAATTCAACAAAACAAACACGCAGCAATGAGTAAAACCATTACCCATCATTTATTCGATGAACAAACTGATAAAATCTTTACCATTTCACTTTCAGATAGTAAGGTGGTCATTGAAAATGGAGCGCGTGGAAAAACGAAAGTGACAACAAAAGCACTTCCAACAAAAGAAGAAGCGAAAACATTTTTTGAAAAGAAAGAATGGGAAATGCTTAAAAAGGGTTTTACGCTCAGAAATGAAAATCCTTCAGCAGGCGCACCAGGCTTGCATTATTTTGTCGGGACCGGTTATACGGGCAGCCTGTCTTTTGAAAATACACCCAATGGTATTTATATCTATAAACATGGTTGGTTTAAAACAGCGAGTGACCAAAAAGATTTTCTGGCGCTGATTGATACCAGGGGAAATCTGAAAGAAACAATTGAGTTACCCCGCATCCTTGCCTGGGACATTCAATATAATGCGGTCACGAATACCTTGCTTTTAGACCTGGACCATTTTATTTTTGATTACGAATTGGGACAAAATACTTTTAAGCAACTGGCASATAGAGCCACCGGGAAACCGGCAAGTTTCATTGCGGTAGCCCGGGAGAAAACGGCTTATGCTACTAATCAACATTTTCAGGTACTGGACAACCAAAAAAACATCTTACTGCAACAAGACTTCGATATTGAGATCGTAAACGGTTCTATACCTTTTTGTGCTGCTTTATCAAAGAATGGAAGCATTTTGGCGCTGCATAACAAAACCGGGGAAATAAAATTAATAAACACCGGAGATGGCAGTATATTAAATACCATCGAAAACGATTTCCTGATAATTGACCAGATTTCGTTTACGGACGAGGATGCCCATCTGGCCATCAGAGAAGGAAACAGGGACCGGAGAATGCGTTATTTTGAGGTCGCAACAGGCACGGAACTGAATTATCAAAGCATTGAAATACCAGCATATTCAAAAGACGTCCAGTATTTTGCGTTTAATGCCGATGAATCAAAATTGGTATTAACACAAAGAAACAATGCTTACATCATCGATTTTAAGAACAAAGTCCATCTGCATCATTTTAAAATTGACCATTGTATTAAGACCGCCAGGCCGAAATTTATAGGCCATCTACTGGGATTCAGAACAGACCTTGGCTGTTTTAGCCTGTATAGCGTGTGATAAGCCCTTCAGCTGCTGCAACAACAACAAATGCTGCGATCAAAATAAGGCTGTATTCACAGCCCCCGGCTCCGGATTCTCCAACGAACCATCCCAACCGGGCATGAATGAGCCCTACTTATGTTACCATTCCCCCACCCTCTTTTCGCTATTAATGCACTTGTTAATCCTTTTGTTAAGGCCTCCCCTATAGCTTTTTTAGCACGGTTCTTGAAACCCGGGTTAAATAATGCTATGGTTTAGCGATTGACTTTTTTTCATTAATATCGCCGGTCATTACGTTTAAAAAAGAGGCGTGCAAATAAGGAAATCTATGGCGCAAAGTGTGAAAGTGATTTTTTCAGTATTATTTATGTTCAGTAGCTTCCTGGGGGCCGCCCGCCCCCAGGGGGATACTGCTAAAACAGCACAAAAGACGGTCTATCTTTTCAGTGGCCTCGGGGCAGATTCAAGTATATTTATGAACCTGAAGCTTCCCGGCTATCATAAAGTTTACATCTCCTGGATTCCTGCGTTGCCGAATGAATCATTAACGCAGTATGCAGGCAGGATAAAAAGCCTCATCACAGTTGAAAATCCGTATATAATCGGGCTTTCTTTTGGCGGAATAATAGCGGTGGAAGTATCCAAACAGATAAGGGTAGAAAAAATGGTATTGATCTCTTCAGTCAGAACAAAGAGTGAACTGAACAGAGTGCAGTTTTTTTTTATGAAAATGGGGATATATCGAATCATTCCCCGTTCGCTGATAAAGCGCACCAATTTTCTTACTTATCGTTACTTTGGTGCCCGGTCACCATATGATAAAAAAGCACTAACGGAATTGCTAAGAAATACAGATGTTTCTTTTTTTCGTTGGGCATTGAAAGAAATTGCTTATTGGGATAATAAAGAGGCACCGGAGAGAACTATTCAAATACATGGGACTACCGACAGGGTAATATCCAGCAAATTGCTGCATCCTGATTATCGCATTAAGGGCGGTGGACATCTCATGGTTTTTAATAAAGCGGATACCATTAGTAAAATCATCATGAATTACTTTCGTGATTAATCTGTTCTTCCGGAGTGCAAATCTTATGCACTCCGGTTAGGGAATAATCGGCCGCTGGTTCGAATCCAGTCACCCCAACTTGACAGGACAAATGAGATTCATGCTCGTTTGTCCTGTTTTATTTAGGCCAAAATCTTTGTCCAGTGAGTATATGAGGCGCACCGCTTCATTGATGCGGGTAGTTCGAGGTATAAATCCGTCAAAACTTAATTTTTCAGAATACATCGAACTAATTATTTCCCGCTTCTTCTCAATATCCCCGGTTTCATACACATAATCCAGCTTTAAAAGGTTGTTCAGCCCTTTCTCCATTGGTGCTTCGTTTTGCTTCCAGTTTTTCTAACTTCCCACTACATTCCGTTTTCATGTCCCGAAAGTCCGCAGGCTCTATTTGTTTGGAGAAAGAGCCTTTATCTACAATACTTTCAAAGGAATAATTGATTTGCTTTTATCTCGTTGTAATAGCGTTGATGTATCCCTCATGGCCGATCTTTTCAGCGGCTTTCAGCGTTGTTTAAATCTTCAAATACAGCACAAACAGTATTACCTATATCAGTGTTAATAAAGGTACCTGCAAACTCCGGAACATTAATCCATATGCCTGGCTCAAAGATGTCTTATCAAGAATCTCCTTATATCAAATCTCAACAATAAATCTGATTCTCCCACACAACTGGACATAGCAACAAAATTAGGAAGCTCACACTCCACGAGCAGTGGCAGCCCAAAGGGATACATTTTAACCACAGTACAAAAATGGGATGGATTAGGCCTTTATTTGTTGTAAACGATGGAGATCGATTTTGTAAAACAGGAAGTAATATCCCTAATAGAAAGATCAAAAACGTATGGCAATAAAAGCAGCCAGCCACAACATTGCTGGCTGGCTGCTTTTATTGCCCTGATTAGCAGTTCTACCATCATTCTTTTATTGCATCAGGTATTAACCTTTTTTCCATATAATTACCCGTTGTATCCAAGGTAATCTTATACCCAAATACGTCTTCATCTACATGCTTGGTAAATACCATACTTTTTGATGGACCAAGAACCCTTAAAATAATGTTGTGGTCTTTAAGAGTCACATTCAAAACGGCCCCAGTTGCTTTATAAATCTCCTTCTTATTACCGTTTTTTTCCACTACTACAAAGTCAGGGCTGTTGTTTGTAATGTAACTATAATAATACCATTTTATAGAGATGTCTTTATTGTCAATCTGCTTTCGTACAAATTTTGAGTTCTCCTGATTGCAGGTTAAAAAAGTAATAATCAGCGGTATAAGCATCAATATTTTCATATATTTAGAACATTTAAGGTTTTTTACCAAAGAATCCTGAATAAATTCCGGTACCTGAATAGGTATGCTCACCAAAAAATGGATAACCTGCATTATAACCATTACCGCCATTTTGGTGTTGGTTATACGCTCCAACCACAGGCATAGCATAGATATAAAAGGCCTTGTCTGGCACTGCGAGCTGACTTATTGTAACCGCATTAATAATTCTCATATTCAAGCCAAATAAAACGTTCCCTAGAGTTCTTGCAGTGGTTATTTTGCCATGTCCAGTCACCCCGGCCATTTTCAACTTTATCTTTCAAGACTCTCTCCGGTAGCAGGTCTTGAAAGTTCGAAGATTTCTCTTACCTATGTGTACTTTCTTACCATTCATTGTTCAGCAAAGTATATATAGTTCGAATGCTGTCGTTATCCAAAGCTTTTGCTACTTCTTAAGATACTCCCCTAAAATAAACCCCTCAGATCGTTGAATTTGAAGGGTTGCTTGAAGAATCGTTTTTTCTCGTCCAAATAGCTGTTACCTTGATTACTTAAGAATCAGTCATTCCGTTAACTTGAATCCTGGTCTTTACTCCATAAATCATTACCATAGAAGCTCTACCAGTCTCTATAAAATATTTAAACTCATTGCCGTCTACCAAATGTATTATGCCAAAAGTGAAAGAATCTTTTTTGTATCCTTTAAAATCTCCATACGCTTTAACTGAAGCACCATTTAAATTACCCGATAGCAATATTCCCTTTTCCTTCGTTATCAACTTTTGAGTAGTCAATACACTGAAATTATTTCTATCTACCACAGTAGAGCAAATCACTAGTTCAGTGGACGAAAAGCCGATTTCTATTTCTGGGTATGCGTTTTTGAAAGCAGTGGGTTCTTCATAAAACCTTGTGCAGCTGAAGTCGTATGGTTTTATTGTACTTCTTTTAATTGACGCAATACAAATGTTGTGGATAGATTTGTCCGATTTTTTCATATTAAAATGAGCTAAAATACTGTAATACTTGCAAATACTATCCTGGAGTAAGGAGATAAAATTTCTTAATTGTGTTTTTTTCACATAAAAAGATTAGGTTCTTTGTGCGCTAAAACGAATAACCGCTATAGTGTTCTTTTTCAAAAAAGTTAATTCGCTGATCTCCTTAAATCATGGATAAATAAGTTCGAAAATTGTATAGCCGTCCCGCTATAAACTAAGATGTGCTAATGAGCGTGTTCCTGAACAACGGGATACGATACACCAACGGCTTCGGGTTGGTTTTTAATTCCCGGAATGGATCATTCTTCATTCCCTCTCTTTCATATCCAGCTTTATCCCTACAGCTCTGCCTGGGAAAATCCTTATAACCAGGTATTGGCAACGGAAAAAAAATCGTAACTTCTTTGTAATTATGCCAGCATTATTATGCACCAAATTCAATCTCGACCTAAAAACCTTATTATGTCATCGCTAAATAATTTATCGCGGGAAAACTCATCTTCATTCATTTCTGCACTCAATTCCGTACTCATTTCTGCTGCTCTGACAGGCGCGATCCCTATAACCTGTTTGCGATTCCCATAAACCATTGATGCAGATCTATTTCTACCTATTGCAAGGACAGACATGTGTCTGCCTTGTAATATGCATTTCTATGACTATCCCGTAACATGAAATTTATTTTTTTCTAGAAAACCCCATCCATTATGCCCAAGAACAGTTTTATCCTCCATCCTGCCCAACAGGATATTTATGTGGACCAATTGATCCATCCGGACAGCCCTCGTTATATCCTTACAGGCTATCTTATCCTAAACGGAGCCTTCTCCATGAAAACATTCAAAAAAGCATTGGACATCGTCAATTCAGGGCATGACATTTTTGCCATGAGTTTCGATCTGGCAGACCAGCAGCCTGTAGGTTATCTGGCAGACAAACCTGATCCAGGCATTCTCGAATACCGGGATTACCGTCAGCAAAAGAATCCACAGCAGTCAGCCCGGCAATGGATACAAGAGCAAGGCAATATCCCTTTCCGCGTGCAAAAAGGGGGTAAGTTATTCGAGCACTATCTGCTGAGGATCAGTGACGACAGTTATTGGTATTACTTCCGTTTCCACCATCTTTTGATCGACGGAAGCGGATACCAGATCTGGTTGAAAGCTATTGCAGAAAAGTACAGGCAGTTGATCGCAGGTGACATACCGGATACTACCTATCCTTCTTATGCCATAGAGATGGCAGATATGCTGCCTTTCTACAGCAGCGATGAATATCAACGGCAATTACAATACTGGACCAGGAAACTGGAGACACGACCAGCAAAACTGTTCACATTTAAATATAACAACGCAGATACAGGAGGAAAAACCAGTGGTTTGTTCTCCTACGCATTGACTGAAGCAGAAAGAAGTTCACTGGACAATTTATCATCGCTCACTGGCATGACGCTTCAAAAACTTACGGTAGCCGCTTTGATCATCTATTTTGCAAAGGTAACACGACAGTCTGAATTATTGATGGGCATTGTACGGCACAGACGTAAAAATGGTATACAACGCAGCATTGTCGGGATGTTCTCCGGGATCGTTCCGTTTATAGGCAGTTATGATCCGGATATGCGCTTAACCGATCTTTTGGACCATATCAGCAAAAGTCAAAAAGAAGATTATAATAATCAGCATGTCACATTGAATGATCTGAGCGCATTGATCAAAGACAAATCATCCGATGATAGCCTTTTTGAGATCGTGGTCAATCACCTGATGCTGGACCTGGGTTTGGATTTTGGAGCGGGTGTCAGTACCACGTTCCACCAGTGTTGGAATGAATATGAAAAAAGGCCACTGCGCGTATACTGGCAGGATTATGGAAAGCATCAGCCGCTGCAATTGAACATCATCTACCGGACTGCATATTTTCTGCCCGGAGAAGCCGCTCTTTTTCCTACCAGGCTTATGTACATCCTGGGGCAATTCCATGAAAATATGAACAACCCGCTGCGCAGCATAGATATCCTGCCTCCCGGAGAACGTAGATCCTTGCTGGGATCTGCAGGAAACATCATCCCCCATGACCCCGGGGCAACAATCATTGGCAGGATTATACAACAGGCTGCCAGCACTCCGGATAATATAGCCATATCATGCAACGGGTCGCATCTGACCTATAGGGAGCTGATGGAAAGATCAGCGCACCTGGGGGAATATCTGCGAAGCCGCGGGATCGGAAGGGGAATGTTGGTACCGGTTTGTCTGGAACGATCACCGGATATGATCATAGCCCTTCTGGCGGTTTTGCAGGCGGAAGGAGCGTATGTGCCGATCGATCCGGCGTATCCACCCGAAAGGATCCGCTTTATGATCGAAGACACTTCCGCGCCGCTTGTCCTTACCACCAGGGAATGTTTGCCGCTTGTTACCCCGGTATTCAGCGGAGAGATCATCATACTGGATGATGAGGTTCCTCCCGTTACTCACAACGTCTCGGCTACTCAAACCAACGCTTCCGGCCAGTATGGACCCGGAGCAGACGACGCGGCCTATCTCATCTATACTTCCGGTTCCACTGGCAAACCCAAAGGAGTGATCATCGAACACAAAAATGTGATCAGCCTGTTTGATCAGACCAGGGACATTTATGGTTTTCATGCCGGGGATGTATGGACCCTTTTCCATTCCTATTGTTTTGATTTTTCGGTATGGGAAATGTACGGCGCGTTGCTCTATGGGGGAAGGCTGGTTATTGTACCCAAACATATCGCCCGGGATACACCTGCATTCGCTGCGTTATTGATAGCAGAGGGGGTGACTGTCCTGAACCAGACACCAGCCGCTTTTTACGTGCTTCAGGAATATATGACAGACAATCCGGTAATGTCATCCACTCCGCTGCGATATGTCATTTTTGGTGGAGAAGCATTAAATCCAATGTTACTGAAACCCTGGAAAAAAATGTATCCTGCTTGCCGGCTGATCAATATGTACGGTATCACAGAAACGACCGTTCACGTTACCTTCCAGGAGATCAAAGACGACCTGCTGGATGGACCGGGAAGCATGATCGGCCGTCCGATCCCATCTCTGGCGGTCTTTATTCTGGACAATGACCATGCCTTGCTGCCAATTGGGGTGCCCGGAGAAATGTATATTGCTGGTGCGGGTTTGGCAAGGGGGTATTTGAAACGTGATGACCTGACAGCCGGGCGGTTCATTCCAAACCCATTTAGTAAAGGAAGCTACAACCGGTTATATAAGACCGGTGATCTGGCCAGATGGCATCCGGGTGGCGTATTGGAATATCTTGGCAGGATAGATAACCAGGTAAAAATAAGAGGTTACCGTATCGAACTCGGCGAAATAGAAAGCGCCCTTCTCCAAAACGGGCATGTGAAACAGGCATTTGTAATGGCCACCTCCAACAAGGCGGGCCATGCCGGAGAGCAACAATTGGTCGCCTATATAGTGCCCACACAACCCGTCGATTCTGATAGCATTTTATGGAACCTGCGCAGCAGGCTTCCGGAATACATGATCCCCGCAAATATTATCCAATTGGAAAAAATGCCGCTTACTACCAATGGTAAGATCGACAGGGCTGCATTACCTGCCCGGGGAGAGCAGGTCCGCGTCAATGCTGAAAAAAAATGGCCGACTGATGAAACACAAAGCCGGATCGCTGCCATCTGGGAAGAGATACTCGGAGTGAAAGAACCCGGCATAGACGATAACTTCTTTGACCTCGGAGGAGACTCCATCCGTTTGATCAGGATCGTTAGCCGGATGCGGAAAATATTCGTTAAAGAAATACAGGTCGCAGATATTTACCGGAGAGCCACCATTGCCTCCCTTGCGTCTCTGATCGGGGAGATGGATCAATCCTCAAACAACAAAGAAACATACCGGCAGATCATGCAGTCAGTATCCAGTCAGAAACAAACATTGCTGGACCAGTTGCCGGATGCCCATCTTGTAGAAGACATTTTTCCAATGAGCGCTGTCCAGCAAGGAATGATCTTCATTTCAGCCCGGGAGCCTGAACAGGCAATCTATCACGATCAGTTCACTTATTGGTTGCCTGAAGACACCGACATATCATTATTGGAAAAAGCATTGTCCCTCGTAACCGAAAAACATGGTATACTACGGACCGCCTTTCGCCCTGACTGGCATCCTGTAGGCATGCAAATAGTCTACCGGTCTGTTCCTGTCCGCATTGAAGTGATCGATAACCAACATATTGATGATCAATTTGCCCCGGACCATATCCGTTCCTGGCTTCGGGAAGAAAGGGAGAAACCATTCGATTGTACGCTGGCTCCCCTTTGGCGGGCAGCGGTCATCACTTTCAGAACACGCAATGTTTTCATTTTGCAGACCCATCATGCAATCCTGGATGGATGGAGCGTGTCGGCTTTGAACACCGAACTCAATAATTGTTACCTGCAGTTCAGGGATGCATACGCACCTGTCATATTACCAGCCTTGCAGGGAAGCTACAAGGATTATGTCATCGAAGGCATCGCCGAAAGCAATAACCTCTTGTCCAGGACCTTCTGGCAAAGGGAAATGGATGGTTATAAGCCCCTTGATATATTTTCAACAGAAAAGATGGTACAGCGATATATCCGAAAATACGATCCGGCCATCTTCGAAGCATTAAAAGCAAGGGCAAGGGACGCGAACATCCCGTTGAAAAGCTTGTTCCTCGGAGCTTTATACTATACCGTCAGCTTATTCACTTATGAAGAAGAGCTTACTATCGGGCTCGTCACCAACAACAGGCCCATCGTTGAGGACGGCGACAGGATATTAGGTTGCTTTTTGAATACCGTCCCTTTCAGGTTCCCCGTCCCACCTCCCGGAACCCGATGGAAGGAATTCATCAGGCAGATAGATCAAAAGCAACTCGAACTGAAGACCTATGAAAGGCTGCCATTTTCTGAGATAGCGGCAGCGAATAAGGAAGTCCGCGACAATGGGAATCCGTTCTTTGATATAATTTTTAATTTTATCAATTTCCATGTATACGACCAGTTGGAAAAAGGGCTGTTCCATGGCTCAGTAGATGATGACAACAGCATCACCTACGGCAATTTTGCCATCACCAATACTTACCTGGATTGTTCGATAAATATCACCGGTAATACGCTGTCGATCCTATTCTCCCAATCCCGGACATTTAAAAGCGGAAAAACGATCGAAACATTCCATCAATATTTCGAAAGGGCGCTGAACCAAATCATTTATAATTTCCATGAAGAGATTGATAGATCAATGATCCTCACCTCTGAGGACCAGGTAATAGTACCGCCCGTCCCCCTTCCCTATCCGGCAAATAAAACGATCAGCGCGCTGTTTGAAGAACAGGTAAGGCTGCAGCCGGAATCGATCGCGCTGCAGGCCGGAAACGTAGAGATAAGCTACACAGAACTGGACAGACTGGCCAACCAGCTGGCCAGTCTGCTTGTCATTAAAGGCATCAGCAAGGAGCAATTGATACCTGTATGTATACACAGGTCACCCGAACTGATCATCGCCATCCTGGGCATATTAAAAGCGGGGGGCGCATACGTGCCATTGGACCCATCCTATCCCATGCAGCGTATTGAACGCATGCTGGAAGAATTAGCACCTGCATTAATCGTCACCTCAACCTTTGTGCACCCCCTGTTGAAGGGGTTAGTACCGGAGTCCGCGCTCATTAATATAAACGATATAGAAGAACTTCCGGAAACAGTACCTGGGGAGGAAATTCTAACCGACAACGACCCTGACAGCCTGGCCTACCTGATGTATACGTCCGGATCAACCGGACAACCCAAAGGCGTTATGATCACACAACGCGGGGTAACTAGCCTGGTCAGAGAAGGAAATTTTGTCTCCCTCGGACCATCAGATAGGCTGCTTGCCACCGGTTCCCCCTCATTCGACGCCACTACTTTTGAATATTTCGGGATGCTTTTGAATGGTGGCCGGCTAGTACTTTGTCATGAAGAGGAGCTCCTGGATACCGACCTTCTTCGTTTGGCGATCCGTAATAATGGCATCACCCTTATGTGGTTCACAGCCAGTTGGCTGAATCAACTGATCGAAAACGACATTACGATATTCAACGGTCTGCGGGCCGTATTAGCTGGCGGTGAAAAACTATCGGTGACGCATATACAAAAATTGCGTTCAGCCTATCCTGACCTGGAGATCATCAACGGATACGGGCCAACAGAGAATACTACATTCTCATTGACCCATCGCATAAAGCAGGTACCTGATAGTAACATTCCGATCGGTCGCCCGCTCGCAGGCAGATCTGCCTTCATATTGAACGCTCACCGGCAAATTATGCCAGTTGGTGTAACCGGAGAATTGTACGTAGGCGGAGATGGATTATCCAGGGGATATTACCGGCGTACCGATCTGACCGCAGAGCGTTTTGTAGATGGAGCCGGTCTTACCACCGGCCGGGTATACCGAACCGGCGATCTGGCCCGTTACCTGTCCGATGGAACTATTGAATTCCTGAGTCGGGCGGACCAGCAATTGAAGATCAGGGGATTTCGGGTCGAGCCGGGAGAGATCGAAGAGGTGATCATCAGGAGCGGCCTTGCAAGGCAGGCAGTTGTGGTTGCCCGCCAGACAGATAGGAATTTCCTGCAATTGATGGCTTACGTCGTACTACCGGTGGGGACATATGAGATCACAGCCCTGCAAGAGTATCTTGCCGCATCATTACCATCCTATATGATCCCAGCCATTATCCATCCGATGGCCTCCCTCCCTTTAACAGCCAATGGCAAGATCGACAAGAAGGCGCTGCCTGACCCGGACCCACAGGCAATGGGCAATAGATACGAAGCACCTCAAAACAGCCGGGAAAAGGCCCTGGAGGGCATATGGCAACAGCTGTTGCAGTTGCCGGCTATTGGTCGCAAAGACGATTTCTTCCAATTGGGAGGGCATTCACTACTCCTGATGCAGTTAAAAGCGCATATTAAGAAAGAATTCGGGATCACTATCCCGGTTGGTGATCTGTACAAGCACAGAACTTTGGAAAAACTAGCCTTGTTCCTTGCCGGAAAGGACCCCGAAAATTCCTTTATGGAAGACATTACTCCATTTGACCGGCAGGCCACCCCGGCAATACCTCTTTCCTTTGGCCAGGAAGAATTATGGCAGATCGATAAACAATATGGATCGGTCCATTATCACATCAACCGGGTTTATAAGCTTACTGGCGATTGTAACAGTCATGCATTGGCAGCAGCCTTCGCGGGGATCATCAGGCGTCATGAGGCACTTAGAACCATCATACAAACGGATCGATCAGAAGGCAGCAGATCCCAATTGTTCCTTACCGGAGACGACTGGAAATTACATCAGCTCGATCATTCAATGACAGATCTTTCTGATGCATACCTCCAGGACCTCATCATGTCCCTGGTGAATACCCCTTTTGATCTTTCCAGGCATTACATGCTGAGAGCTTGCCTGGTGCGGCTGGATAAGGAGGAACACATACTGGTCATCGTTCTGCATCACATTGCAGCGGATGGCTGGTCATTATCGATCATCATGAAGGAATTCATGGAAATGTACAATGCATTTGTTGCAGGAAGCTCCAGCCAGCAGCCTCCTCTTTCACTACAGTTTGCAGACTATGCATTATGGCAGCATCGGTATATCGCTTCAGGCATGCTGGAAAAGGGCCTTCTGTATTGGAACGAAAGACTACATGGCTATACACCCTGGCTGCTTCCATCGGATAACAGGGGTAAGTCATCCACAATTACCAAGGGCGCCATGCTCTATTTCCAACTGGATATGGAACTGGTCCAATCACTCCGGCAGCTTTCACAACAGGAGGATTGCACGTTGTTCATGACGCTGCTCGCAGCTTTTAAGGTCGCGATATACCGTTACAGCGGCAAACATGACATCTGCATAGCCACGGCAATGGCTGGCAGGACGAGACAGGAACAGAAAGGACTTGTAGGTTTCTTTTCCAATAATCTGCTTCCTCTTCGCAGCGACTTGCGTGGCAATCCGGATTTTATTCAATTTCTTCATCAGGCCCGGAAAGTCATCCTGGAGGCATATGAGCACCAGGATGTACCTTTGGAAATGATGTTGGACAATTTTCAATATCCTCATGACCAGGAGAAAATGCCGCTTTTCCAGGCGATATTTCTCCTTCAGAATATGCCCGATGTCCCTAAACTTGACCTGGAAGGACTTTCAGCATCGGAGATCAGCATCAGGCATGAAACCAGTCAATTTGAATTGAATATTGCCGCCCGGGAACGTCACGATGGGTTGCGGCTTGCAGTAGAATATAATACAGATATCTTTCAAAGGGAAATGATACTGGACCTATTTGAACAATATATAGTGATCCTGCAGCGTATCACACAATCACCGCATGATAAGATATGAGATTTACGACTTTTGATTCATTAACTCCGGTTTCAACGGTCATAATTATAGTGTGCATTAGTTTAATGCTGCCTTTGACATTAGAGGATTTTTCTAATGCTCACTCCTTTTGCAGCAGTCGGGCATAAGTTCGAACGCTGTCCGGTTATCCCGACTTGACAAGACAAAAGAGATGTATGCTCGTTTGTCTTGTTTTCTATTCAGGCTATAATGTTGTGAATATTTGACTGGATAAAGACCTGGCATTTAAATGCAGCGCAGGCTTCRAGACAATGAGGCTGTATACCTGCAAAGGTCAATATTTTTGATTCGTTTTCATTTGGAAAAAATATCAGTCTATTTTTTGTACTATTGTATTACAGGGAAGTGACCTATCGCCCGTTTTATAATTCATGCCACTTCCTGCCATGGGAAAGTGAGGTTAACCAAATCATTGTATACCCTTTTAATTTGTTATCCGCAATGCCATCTGTCTTTATACTCAATTCAATCACCTTTCAAATAACCTTCATTTATGAAAACTTTTATCAGTGGGCTCGCTATATGCGGGATTGCCCTCACTTTATTTTTCTCCTGTACCAAACATGATCAGTCATCCACCGCAAAAGAAGACATTCCTTCGGACGTAATAAAAAAATTACAGGCACAGGGATTTAATACACAGCATGTAATAAGATCAAAAAACGGATATATTGTTGAAGGCGATATCTTTCTGACAGCCGAAAAAATTGATCAGGCGGCGACATTGCAAAAGCTCCATGTGGCTAGTACAGAACAATACAGAACCACTAACCTGATTACCGGACTCCCCAGAGTTATTACCATTTCTGTAACCAACCTGCCACCAGCTTATACCACCGCCGCCGATGCAGCAATAGCGCGCTACAATGCACTTAATCTCCGGCTTACCTTTCAGCGTGTAGCCGCCAATGGTAATATTGATATTGCCGGCGGTATTTTCAATGATCCCAATGTACTGGGACAATCTGCCGGTTTTCCTGATGTAAACGGCACCCCTCCCAGCCCCATCCTGCTCAATGCCAACAGCATTGGCAACAATCCTGACCAGGGTTATATAACTACCATCATTGCACATGAAATAGGGCATTGTATAGGCTTCCGGCATACTGATTATTTCAACCGTACTTACAGCTGCGGCTGGGGTGGCAATGAAGGAGATGCCGGCGTAGGAGCTATCAATATTCCAGGAACACCTACAGCCGAAGATCCCAACAGCTGGATGCTGGCATGTACCAGCGGTGGCGACCGGCCATTCAACGCCAATGACATCATCGCGATCAATTACCTGTATGGTCCTCCTCCCCCTTGTGTTGGTGAAGGCAAAAAGTTGATTAATGGTATATGCCGGACAGGAACCAAAATTATTACCGACGTACAGAATTCTTCAGTTGGCGGACATCCGCGCTGCAAAAGAACTTACCATTATGAATGGAGTGATGGTTCTGTAAGTGGTAACTACTTTGAATATTTCAATGGAGTTTGCGCAGTATTGCCATAACGGTCATCCCTCCCATTATGAAAGAGCATATAAAGGCAGATTAATTTTACCCAAACAGCCTGGTACTTTCGCGTGCCAGGCTGTTTTCATTTGATAGCAGCATCACCTGATTTACCTATTTAATGTCATTTTATTTGCTCAAATCATGAAGGCAACTCAAAAAGCTTTTAGTTTAAAAAACATAAAACTGACATCTTCGTGTACCGTATCGCCTTTCTCCTTCCCTGATACTGGCGGCATCAACGGCGGAACCTTCATTACAAAATAGTCCCGCAATTTCCCTATTATTCTATTCCGCGAATGGAAAGCAGTATCCTTTCTACTGTTATACGCTGTGAGCTGAAGTACCTTCCCTGTTTTCTTTGAAAAGAATACATTTCTGGGGCTGATTCTTGACTGGAAACTATACCTGAACGACACCCACTCATCTGTAATAAACAAGGAGTTATTATCATAAATAATATCAGCAGCTTCCATTTTTTTCCAATACGCAAAATGATCCCTGATCGTTTTGATGGCTTTCATTTCGTCCGTTATCATATTTTCTTTTGGCGCATCAATCTGGTATATAGGTGTTGCCGCATTCAACGCTACGTTGTAAATTTTATCATCTAACAGCGGGAAGTAGAAAACCGAATCCCTATAGTTCTCAAACTGATGAGGAAATGCTATATCAAGTTCCCGAATGAGCGGAAAAAAGGAGAGTTCCTGGGAATGATAGGTAACCATTTCGCCCTTCTCCTTGTAGATCCTAAGCCTTGTCATCTCTTTATTGTTATTGACAATCTCGCTTACATACATTTCTTTACCTTTGGCAAAGGTAAGCCCAAAGTACCTGGACCCTATAATTTCAAGCACATCATTTAGTTTTCCATTGATGTCATACCTGAATATTTTATTCACGCTCAAATCCAATATTTCAACCTGGTGTTGATGTTCATCATAAACAACATCTGTCATGCTGGCATACTGATCAGGCTTATTGGCCGACTGATAAATTTTTGTTTTGGGGACACCGTGTTGATCAAATATCATGACAGCGCTTTGCGAACCATCAGCAATAATGATCAGGCTGTCGGTCACAAAAAATTTGGAGATATAATTAATGAAAAAGTCTTTGGTAGTTTTCAAACGAATAGAATAGACACTGTCAGCGATATCTTCTATAAACACCCCCTGGCTATCCAGAGGAGTTATTTTAATTTTTGTAGTGGGTAGGTCGTACCTGCCTTTACTCCCTTTTTGAGTGCAGGAAGCTAATAGCAGTATCAAAAGGATCAGTAGGTGTTGCTTCATTGATAGATGATTGAGTCAGCTCAGGAATACTGGTAAATCTGCCACCCGGATTGGGTGGCAGATTTAAAATGAAAGTCATTAAGGTACCTGCGTAGGTGGAATATTAGTTACATCATGGTAATTATTATGCGGCCTGAACGGGTTGGATTCTGCCCCACACTGGTTTCCCGAGTTATTAGGATAAAATACATAATAACCGGTATCGTAACCAATCCAGTGTTCAACTACAGCATAGTAATTGTCATCTACCCAAACCCAGGATCCGGTCCGGAAGGTCCTGTCACCGGTAAATCCACAATACCTGTTACCATTACCATTTGTATCCACCCATGCTGCAGATGCTTTGTTTGAAGAATTTGTAATATCAAAGCTAATAAGCGCATACTGCAGGTTGAAAACCAATATTATTACTACGGCAATGCCGCCAGCGATTTTAAGTATTTTTTTCATGGTTATAATTTTAAATTAAAATATCCTTGATTAATCCTTGCTGTTCGTGTATAAAGTATAAATAGACCCCGTTGGGGTCACCAACACTGCAGTAAAAATAATTCCACTGTTATATTTGGCAGGTCAGATCCGTGCGCACTTATATTATTCATGGCGTGTGTCATTTGGGTGAATTATCTGGTGAAGTATTTTCTCTCTCAAGTAAGTCTTTTAACTCCTGTTTCAGTGTATCGCTGTTTCGCCAGACTTTACTACGTTGATGTGCGTAAATTCCAATAGAGAGGATATAGAAAAAAGCCAGGGTCAGCGTCAGTTTGTTATACTTTGTATGCTCAAGTCCCTTGTCTGCAAAAAATGCCACTAAAAAAAATATTCCGATGGATGCGATGTAGGCATATCTGTCTGCAACAATGGCAAATCTGGACATGGGAATTATATGGAGCACCATCCCAATGTGAATCATGAAAAATGCAATACCAAAAAAGACCCATCGCTTTTTCCAGAAATCCCAGAACGAAAACAATATGATCAGCAACAGCAGCGGATATATCCAAAATCTTTTAGGTACCTCCTCCCCGATAGCATTGGGAAAAACATACAGATAGCTTAATTTAACGGGGATCAGACATTTTACCAGGTACTCAGTAGTCGAATAGCTTGCAAATATAATGTTCTGGTAAAATGGATAGTGGCGCGCATTGGAAAGCAACCCAACCTTATCTGCGCTTTGTGAAAGTAAAGTAACATAACCCATTACGAATGCCAGCATAAACAGTGGCACTTTCTCCATCCATACCCATTTATTTTTCAGATTCCTGTTTACGGCGTAATCAACCAACAGCAGGCATACCGGAAATGTTAGCGCCTGTTCTTTTCCTCCAAAGGAAAAGATGAAAAAAAGTATGGTAAGTAAGTAATACATCATTTTATTTGATGACACATACTTTAGATAAAAAAGGAGTCCAGCCAGGTAAAAGAAACTATAAACAAGAATTTTTGACGCCGATATCCATGCCACTGATTCCACCAGCAGCGGATGAAGAGCCATGATAGCTGCGGTGAAAAATGAAATCCTTGTGATGGAAATCTGCTTAAAATCCCCTGATTGAATTAAAATGCTCCGGATGAGGAAATAGGTGAGCAGCACATTACACAAGTGCAGCATCACACCAGCCAAATGAAACCAAAATGGGTTATAGCCAAATGCGGAATACAATATTGTATACGATAGTTGGTTAAGAGGTGCATATTGTCCTTTGTAAAATTCGGTCAGGATGGCCCATAGGTTCTGTGGATTCAATCCATTTTCCGTATACGGATTAATCACCACCCATTGATCATCCCAATGCGTTTGAAATTGATGAGAAAATACGGGAGAGTAAACCAGCAACACTAAAAACACTAATGCGGACACAGATGCCATTACATTATTAACAACAACGAATTCTTTTAGCCGTGGAAATATACGCTGCGTGGAAACAGCACTAACGTTGTGATTCATAGAGCGAAAGTTGTCAAAAAAGAAAATCTAAAGATGGTTAGTATAGCTACAGTGCTATGCTGATGAATGAACACAATTTCCCTGTTCAAACCGGGAATCACTCACTCCCTCCGTTTTACTCAGGTGAAGCTC
>NZ_JBFTSK010000040.1:0-73459 GCF_056399985.1 Chitinophaga sp. 01L420 | reverse complement strand
ACATAACCCCACATGGCATACCGAAGATTCCCCCTGGAAAGCTGGACAAATCCTTGAAATACTAAGAAGAAATAATGTTAATCCTAAAGACGTATGTGAAATTGGTGCTGGTGCAGGAGAGATCTTAAATACGATGCATAAAAATCTTCAGAACGTGAGGTTTACCGGATATGAAATTTCTCCGGATGCACATGGGATCGCTTTATCAAGGGAAAAGGAACGACTTCATTTTGTTTTAGCGGATCTATTAAGAAGTGAAAACACTGAATTTTTTGATGTGCTTCTGGTGATTGATGTATTTGAACATATAGAAGACTATTTCACTTTTCTTAGAAAATGTAGAGAAAAAGCAACATATAAAGTTTTTCATATACCATTAGAGATCTCAGTACAAACAGTTTTAAGAATGCGCCCGCTGGTACGTGCCCGGGAAACGGTTGGTCATCTGCATTATTTTTCCAAAGAAACTGCGCTGGCATCACTTAGAGAAGCGGGATATGATATTGTTGATTTTTCTTATACCAATGCGCCTTTTGCAGTTCCTAAAAGTTTTAAAGGTCGACTTTTAAACATTCCAAGAAAATTTTTGTCTTTGTTTAGCGAGGATTTGGCTGTCAGAATTTTCGGTGGCTATTCACTGATCGTTTTGGCCCGATAAATGGTGTCCTTAGTCTTAAATCATATTTTATGAGACAGAAATTTTTGAGTTTAATGGTCATTTTTTTTGTGATCAGCAGTCCTGTCTACTCACAATGGTACCTGACAAAATTTGTAATTGGTAGTTTTGCAGACCCTCGCTTATCTCCAGACAATAATCCACAGAAAGATTCGGCTTCCTTTACCTTAGCCAAATTAGCAAGTATTAATTTGCTATCCGGGCCACAATATTATAATGGCTCAATGGATTACAGCATGATGGACAGAACATTGGCCTTGGCTGCGAAGTATAAAATGCATGTGCTTGTTATTGACAGCAAACTGAATGTAGCAGGTAATAACTTTACTGAATCCCAGGCACAGAATATTATTTCCCATTTTAAATCGATGGATGCTGAGAGTAGAAATGCAGTCGGGGGGTATTATCTTAGTGGGGAGCATCCTAAGGCTAAGGCGACACAAGTTAAAAATTGGGCAGGATACTTCAAGAAAAATGACCCTGATAAGTTGGCCTACACCTATTTGTTGCCAAATTATGCCTTTAAAACAAAAGCGGAATATGAAGATTATTTGGATAGTTACTTAGATGATAATAGTAGCTTAAACAAACCCAGCGTAGTGGCATACGATCATTATCCGTTTATTTCTGATGCTGCTTTAAAATCCTATTTCTACAATTTGGGAATTATCCGTGAGAAAGCTGATAACAAGCCGATTTGGTATTATATCCAGTCTACTACTAAAAAGTCAGCACCTGATATTACAGATTACCAGATGAAATTTATGGCTTATTGCCCACTTGCATATGGCGCCAAAGGTGCACTATATTACACCTATGAAAGTATTCCTGAACGCTATGGCTTGCAATATCATGATGCGATTATTAATCCTTATGGGAATGTTACTAAAAAATACTATCTGATCAAGTTTATTAATTTATATCTCGCAAATGCAGCCGGACCAATAATAATGAATAACACATATGTTGGAACCTATCATGTGTCATCTCAACCCACAAATGAGCAAATACCTGCTAAGTATCTGTTGCGTAATGGGAATAAATATGTGAAAAAAATAGGCAATCCAAATATCCTGAGTGGAGTGTTCAAAAGCCCCTCCAACAATAGCTACTATTTAATGTTGATAAATAAATCCAGCGATGATGCCGCAGATATCGCCATTTCTGTTCCTGGTGACAAAGAGGTAAATGCTTTTCCCGGATCAAGCAACTACAAGGGAAACGTTAATAAAACTAAACTTTCGGTTAACAGCGTGAATAACGCTACCAGCTTTTCAGTAGATAAAATTCCAGGTGGCGAAATGATTATATTGGAGATAAAATAATATGTTATTGATTATCATGCATAATTTCTCATATGATAAGCTATCATAATGGGATTTTAGTGTAACCCAAAAGTAATTCCTTATTTTTGCGTTTTCTAACTGCGATTGTTTTAGGATTTTCTAAAAAATCTGCCGTAAGTCATTTATAATCAAAAAAATAGCGGTATCGGCCTATATGTTTGATTTGTCAGTTTCGATTGTAAGGTATAACCAAAGTTTTGATGAGCTAAAAACGTTGGTTGACAGGTTTTATGGAAGTCAGCTTAACTATTGGATATACATGGTGGATAACTCTTCCGTGCCCTATTCTCCCGAAGAAGTAAGAAAGTTTGGGGATAAATTCACCTATATATTTGTTGGAAGAAATGTAGGATATGGATCAGGACATAATCTGGCATTAAAGAAAATACTGGATATTTCTAAATATCACCTGGTGGTAAATCCAGATATTGTTTTTGAACAAAATATCTTATCCAACATCTATTCCTATATGGAAGAGCATAGCGATGTTGGATCACTAATGCCAAAAGTGTTAAACGAAGACGGTTCAATACAGCGGTTATGTAAATTGCTTCCTTCTCCTTTAGACCTATTTGGACGGCGGTTTTTATCGGCTACACCCTGGACAAAAAGCCGAAATGCAAAATATGAACTTCATAATTTTGATTATAAACGGGTATTGGATACACCATGTTTGTCCGGCTGTTTCATGTTCATAAGGGTTAGTGTGCTTAAGAAAGTAGGATTTTTTGATACCAGGTACTTTATGTATTTAGAGGATTATGATCTTGTAAGAAGAATAAACCGGTTTTCCAGAACTATTTTTTATCCGGATGTATCGATCATTCATGGGCATGAGAAGGCATCTTATAAAAGCGAGAAGCTATTCAGAATTCATATAAGTTCGGCAATTAAATATTTTAATAAATGGGGTTGGCTATTTGACGGGGAGAAGAAGTTATTGAACAAAAGGATATTAACGGAGGTGGAAGGTATTGAGAGTGGTCAATAAGTTATTATTGGTCATTTTACCAATCAATTTTTCGATGAGTTAATTTTTTAGATAAATGAAAATTGCCCTTATTACAGGAATTACCGGTCAGGATGGCGCCTATCTGGCTCAGCTGCTGTTAAAAAAAGGCTATGAAGTACATGGCATAAAAAGAAGGAGTTCTCTCTTTAATACAGATAGAATAGATCATTTATACCAGGATCCACATGAGAAGAATGTGCGGTTCAAATTGCATTATGGTGATTTGGCAGATAGTACCAATCTGATTCGCATAATTCAGGAAGTACAGCCGGATGAGATATATAATCTGGGCGCGATGAGCCATGTTCAGGTAAGTTTTGAAGCGCCTGAATATACGGCTGATGTTGATGGCGTGGGGACCTTAAGAATACTTGAAGCAGTCAGGCTACTTGGTTTAACGCAGAAAACAAGAGTATACCAAGCCTCTACATCGGAGTTATACGGTCTTGTACAGGAAGTACCTCAATCAGAGAAAACACCCTTCTATCCACGTTCTCCATATGCAGTAGCAAAAATGTACGCTTACTGGATAACAGTAAACTATCGGGAGGCATATAATATGTTTGCCTGCAACGGTATTCTATTTAATCATGAAAGTCCTTTACGGGGCGAAACTTTTGTAACAAGAAAGATCACACGTGCAGTCGCTAAATTATCTTTAGGGATGCAGGATAAGCTCTTTATGGGAAACCTTGATGCCAAAAGGGATTGGGGACATGCAAAAGATTATGTAGAAGCAATGTGGCTTATACTGCAACAGAACAAACCGGAGGATTATGTGATTGCTACGGGAATTACTACAACTGTGAGAGACTTTATTACGATGGCATTTGCAGAGGTAGGAATTGAAATAGTATTTAGAGGGGAAGGTGTAGATGAAAAGGGATATGTAAAAAGCATTCATAAAACGATATCATCTTTAACAATAGGCCAGGAAATTGTAGCTATTGATCCCAGATATTTCCGTCCTACTGAAGTTGAATTGCTGATAGGTGATCCCACAAAAGCTAATACGCAGTTAGGATGGAAACCCAAATATGACCTTCCTGCGCTTGTAAAGGAAATGGTAGCTGCAGATCTAGAGCTCTTTCAGCGGGAGAAGCTGCTTAAAGATGCAGGGTATAAAGTATTAAATCAGTTTGAGTAGGCATGAATATCAAGGACAAAGTATACGTTGCTGGTCATAGAGGAATGGTAGGTTCTGCTATTGTAAGACGTTTGCAGAAGGATGGCTTCCATAATATTATTGCAAGAACTTCCCAAGAACTAGACTTGCGTGATCAATCTGCCGTGGCCGCTTTTTTTGAAGAAACGAAGCCTGATTATGTTTTTCTGGCTGCTGCCAAAGTAGGGGGGATTATGGCCAACAATACCTACCGTGGGCAGTTCATTTACGAAAACCTGATGATACAGAATAATGTTATTCATCATGCACATCTGAATAATGTAAAGAAGCTGATGTTCCTGGGATCATCCTGTATTTATCCAAAATTGGCACCACAGCCACTGAAGGAAGAATATTTGCTTACGGGACCTTTGGAGCCAACGAATGAACCATATGCGATTGCAAAGATTGCGGGTATAGAAATGTGTGATGCCTACAGAGCACAATATGGAAGTAATTTTATTTCTGTGATGCCCACTAATCTGTATGGGCCAAATGATAATTATGATTTAAATAATTCTCATGTGCTGCCTGCTATGTTGCGCAAAATGCATGAGGCAAAAGTTAATAATCAGCCTGAAGTTGTTGTATGGGGAACTGGAACGCCTAAACGTGAATTCCTGCATGCAGATGATATGGCGGACGCATGTTTTTACTTGATGCAAAACTATAATGAAAAAGGACTCGTAAATATTGGTGTCGGTGATGACATAAGCATTGGCGATCTGGCGCAGTTGATAAAAAAAATTGTGGGCTTTGAAGGCAAATTGGTATTTGATAACAGTAAGCCTGATGGAACCCCTAGGAAATTAATGGATGTAAGCAAGTTAAATAATTATGGCTGGAAAGCTAGCTTGGGCCTTGAAGAAGGTATTACAAGTGTCTACAAAGAAGTCAAAGAAAAACTCTGAGTATAAATTCAGCCTCACAGAAGGCTGAATTTTCTAATTTAGTACTAATCCCAAGCTGTCACCACGATTTATTGAAAACATTATCTTTGCATCCGGCAAGCTAACATGTTATATTTAACATTAGGATAAACCTGTTTGGATGTTTGTGAAACCTGATTCCGTGTATATTTTCAAGCTCTCAAAAAAGAAATAATGAAGCATCTCGTTTGGATGATAGCAATATTGTTGCTATGTAATGCAGTAAATGCACAAGAGAAGTTACCTGTACTTGTTCCTTATAATCCCCAGGATATCCGGGAACTATATATGGACACCAGCAATCACCACACTGCATTTAAGCCAATTCTGCATGAAGATACCAGCGCTATGTACACCCGTCCGGATACAACGAGGCGCAGTTGGTTTCACCGGAAGCTCTTTAATGAGCATTTGTTGGAATACAGAAATAAGGACTATAATGTCTTTATCGATTTCTTGCCTGATTTTCAGATAGGTAAATCCAGAGATGGTAGTAAAACAACCTGGTTAAATACACGGGGAGCAAGTATCCAGGCTAATATCGGTACCAAGTTCTATTTTGAATCTTACTTTTTTGAGAACCAGGGCAAGTTCCCAGGTTATCTCGACCAGTATATCCGTAAGAACCAAATTGTTCCCGGACAAGGAGGGATTAAGGATTATAGCGATGGCAAAGCCTTTGATTATAATTATGCCAGCGCCTTGTTGTCCTATACTCCCAGTAAATATCTGAATATAACAGCAGGCTATGGACAAAATTTCATTGGTGATGGCTACCGCTCCCTGATTTTATCAGATATTCAATTTAGTTACCCCTATCTGAAATTGACCGGAACATTAGGAAATGTTCAATACACTGCTATGTGGGCCCAGTTTATGGACAAGCACAGCAAAAGCTTTGCTACTGCCTATGATGACCTGGGGTACTACAAAAAATGGGGTGTATTTCATTTCCTCGATTGGAACGTAAGTAAGAAACTGACAATCGGCCTCTTCGATGCTGTTATCTGGCCTGATGCAGATTCCTCCGGTCGTAAACGTGGTTTTGACTGGAGTTATATGAATCCTATCATTTTCCTCCGTTCTGCTGAATTCTCCGAAGGTTCATCGGATAATGCACTGGTAGGCATGAATGCTAAATTCAAATTATTTCCCAAAACTACTATCTACGGGCAGCTGGTATTGGATGAATTTAAGCTAAAAGAAGTATTTAAGGGCAAAGGCTGGTGGGCAAATAAGCAATCCTGGCAATTAGGCTTCAGATCGTTTGATTTGTTTAATGTGAAAAATCTTGATCTGCAGGGTGAATACAATGCTGTTAGACCTTACACCTACTCCTATAGAAGCACGCTAATCAATTATGAACACTATAATCAATCCCTGGCGCATCCTCTGGGAGCTAACTTCTGGGAAGTTTTAGGTATTGCTACTTACCGTATTAAACGTTGGTATGGACGAGGAGAGTTAATGTTTTCAAAGTATGGGGATGACCCGGATGAGAAAACTAATTATGGACATGACATCTCCAAACCTTATACTACACATCCAAATGAGTATGGTAATTATATTGGGCAGGGAATTAAAACCAATCTTCTTTATGCCCAGGGGACTATTGCATTTGTAGTAAATCCCAAGTATAATCTTCGGTTGGAAGCTTCGTTGGCTGCAAGAAAGGTGAGTAATGATATCAGCAAAAGCACGGACCTGATCTTCAGCTTTGGTTTGCGTAGCACCTTCCGCCAATTCTACTACGATTTCTAATAAGTATAGTATAAACGCATGCAAGCCCTTCCGCTTTATCAGCGCAAGGGCTTTTTTATTATTTTAACGCAAAGAGGGGGAGGATAATAATGGACAAAGGGCCGAAATGCTGTATTTCTATAAAAAGTTATGAGGTATGGGAAACTCCACTTATCCTATAATGAATATACGAAAAAAAACATAATATCAAATACATAATCCCCGCTTTCCTTACAGTGTTGCCGATAATTTATAACTTCGCGGTATGCATTATGTTACAGTAGAAGGGCTTACCAAATCTTTTGGGACCAAACCATTATTCAAAGACATTTCTTTTCATATAGAAGAAGGAGATAAAATAGCGCTGGTAGCGCTAAACGGTACCGGTAAATCCACCTTGCTGCGGATTTTATTAGGAAAGGATGTGCCCGACAGTGGTAAAGTATGGATACATAAGGATGTAACCGTGGTAATGCTGGAACAACAGTCGGATTTTGATATGTCTAAAACAGTGATTGAGAATATCTTCAATCATGACAACCCTGTTCTGAATGCCATTAAAGAATATGAACTGCTCACAGAAGAAGGACATGAACTGGACATTGCAGACCTTGATAAATTAACAGATGCCATCAGCAGGATGGATGAATTGAATGCCTGGCACTTTGATACCAAGGTAAAACAGATATTAGGAAAACTTAATATACACAATCTCGATCAGCCAGTAGGGTCTTTGTCTGGCGGACAGCAAAAGAGAGTTGCCCTGGCGAAGGTATTGATCGAAATTGGCTTCGAACATAAGCATGTATTGTTGATCATGGATGAGCCAACCAACCATCTGGACGTATCTATGATCGAGTGGCTGGAAAATTATCTTGACCAGGAAAAAGTGACCTTACTACTGGTAACGCATGATCGTTATTTCCTCGACAGTGTATGTAATGAAGTAATGGAGATAGATCAGGAGCAGTTATTTATCTACAAAGGAGATTATGAAAATTACCTGGAAAAGAAGGCCGCAAGGGAGGAGATGGATAAATCCAGCGTAGATAAAGCCCGTAACTTGTACCGTAAAGAGCTGGAATGGATGCGTAAGCAACCGAAAGCCCGTACTACAAAATCCAAATCCCGGCAGGATGCTTTTTACGAAGTAAAGGAAAAGGCCAGTACCAAGGTAGCTGATCAACAACTGGAGCTGAATGTTAAAATGACTCGTTTGGGTGGAAAGATCCTTGAACTGAAGAAGGTATACAAGTCGTTCGGCGACCTGAAAATCCTGAAAGGCATGGATTATACCTTCAAAAAAGGAGAACGGGTAGGTATCGTAGGTAAGAACGGGGTAGGTAAATCTACCTTCCTGAACATGTTATTGGGTACTGAACAGCCAGACTCCGGTAAGATCAACATCGGTGAAACCATTGTGTTTGGTAACTATTCCCAAACTGGTCTGGAGGTGAAGGAAGATATGCGCCTGATAGAGTTTGTGAAGAATATCGCAGAGAATTTTCCACTGGCAGATGGGACTAAAGTGAGTGCCGCCCAGTTCCTGGAACTATTCCTCTTTCCTCCGGAAAAACAATACACTTATATTTCCAAGTTGAGTGGTGGTGAAAAAAGAAGATTGCACCTGCTTTCCATCTTGTTCCGCAATCCGAACTTCCTGGTATTGGATGAACCTACCAATGACCTCGATTTACCTACGCTCAGTATCCTGGAAAGCTTTTTACAGGACTTCCAGGGTTGTGTAATTATTGTAAGCCATGACCGTTACTTCATGGATAAACTGGTAGAACACCTGTTTGTGTTTGAGGGAGATGGTGAAATCCGCGATTACCCTGGTAACTATACCCAGTACCGCGAATGGCAGAAGGAAGAAGATAAGAAAAAGACCATCGCTCCCAAAAAAGAAGTGGTGCCCGAACCGGTAGCTGTAGCGGCGCCTGTGGCAGAGAATAAAGGCAAAAAAATGTCTTTTAAGGAAAAAAGAGAGCTGGAACTACTGGAGAAAGAGATAGAAAAACTGGAAACAGAAAAGAAAACTATTGAAGCCTCTTTAGCCAATGGAGAACTGGCTTTTGATAAAATGGAGCCCATGACTCACAGAATAGGGGAGATCCTTCAATTACTGGATGATAAGGGAATGCGTTGGCTGGAGTTGAGTGAAATGAGCGAATAAATCAGTCTTTCCATAAACGAAGAAGCAGGTCAGCAATGACCTGCTTCTTCGTTTATGGAGTATATCGCTTAGGTATGCAGGTGGTGAATATTGGTAGTATTTATACCTAGCTTGACGGTAGATGTCAAATAACCCATGTAATCCCCATGGAAGCGTATATCAATGGTCCCAAAGTCAATTTTACGGGCATATGTCTTTTGAAAATCCTTTAAATGGTTCAGGGTAGTAACATACCCTTTATTAGTGTTAGGGGATGTTTTCTGTTTGGTCTTTGGGCTGATCCGTTCCCCTTTTTCGGATCGAGTATTAAAATCTTCATAGTAGGAGAAGAACGTAACCTGCTTAAATTCCTTTTTCCCGGTCACAATGTCCAGCAATGCTTTTAGCTCTTCCGGAGAGGGGATAAGGTGGTTATTATCATTCCTGAATTTCCGGTAGGTGCTTTTAATAGTATGGTCCAAATAGTCAAGTCGGGCGTTAAACTCTGGGTATTCGGGGAAATCCTTTGCCCTTACTGCCCGCTGGGTAACCGTACTCCAGTACTCCGGCTTTATTTTTTCAGAAAGATAATATTTGAGTATCTGCCCCTCATAGTTAATCAAGGCAAATACGCTACTGCTGCTGGCCTTTGGCCTTTTTAAATAGAATCTGATTTCCATAATTACAGGGTTAAGGTTAACAAAACTGAGTTCTTGGGGTATAGATTTCCACTGTATGATCTCCAAAAGTGCCAATAGTGGCAAATGTTGGGGTAAGGTTTGGGGTAAAGTGGGGTAAGGTCTGGGGTAACTTTTTACTTAATTTCTCTTTATCTCCCTTTACCGCTCTTTCCCCTGAAACACACGTCCAGTAATGAAAAACGCCCAATTTCAGTAAAGCTGAAATTGGGCGAATAAACGTTTTAGTAGCCTCGTCAAGAATCGAACTTGAATCTGGAGCTTCGGAAACTCTTATACTATCCATTGTACTACGAGGCCGGAAAGTACGCAAAACTACATTTTCTAAAGTATAATCCCAAATCACATTAAAGATTGATGTTACTCTTGAATATTTTAACCGCAATGGCCAGCAGAATTACACCGAAAAACTTACGCAGTACCATCAACCCAGCCTTGCCCAACATGCGTTCTATATAGTTTAAGCAGCGTAAAACGATGTACACAATTACCAGGTTTAAACAGATTCCCGCCAGGATATTATACTGTCCGAAGTTAGCTTTTAGCGACATAATGGTGGTCAGGGTACCGGAACCAGCTATCAGCGGAAAGGCAATAGGTACCACGCTACCGGCTTTGGCGTCCTGGTCAGTTTTAAAAAATTCCAGTCCCAGGATCATTTCAAGCCCAATAACAAATATAACAATAGACCCCGCTACAGCAAAGGAATGTACATCTACACTCAGTAATTTCAGAAAAGGTTCCCCTACCAGCAGGAACAGGATCATCAGGAAGCCTGAGGCCAGCGTGGCTTTGCCTGCATCTATATGACCGAGCTTTTCTTTCAGGGAAACGAGTACTGGTATGGAGCCTACAATATCAATGACCGCAAATAAAGTAAAGGTAATAGCCAGAATTTGGTCGATACTGAACATGAATGCTAATTTGTGTAAATATAGGCAGAATGCAGAACGTTTTATGCTAGCGGCTTTCTGCTTATATTTGTTTTAATACTACTTATATGACGGAGGATATTATCATTCAGATCAGTAATAAGATCAAGGAGAAAAGAAAGGGAAAAGGCATTACTATCCAGGAACTGGCAGACCGGGCACAGGTGAGCAAGGGGCTGATATCCCAGATAGAAAACAACAGAACTGTCCCTTCACTTCTGGTGTTGATCAATATTATCAAAGCTCTTCAGTTGGATATGAACGAATTCTTCAATGAAATTGATCAGCAAACCCAGAGCGCCAAAGTAATCATCAAGCAAAAGGCGGCCTACCAGGAGTTTGAAAAAGAACCCGCTAAAGGATTTATATATAAAAGAGTCCTCACCAAAAATGTGAAAAATTTCCCGGTAGACATCGTTCTGCTGGAACTAAAAAAAGGAGCTACCCGAGCTCAGACGGTAAAAACAGATGCCTATGAATACAAATACATCATCAAAGGCTCGGTAGAATACCTCATTGACAACGAGAAATATGTGCTGGAAGAAGGTGACTCCCTGTTCTTCGACGGTCGCCTGGGGCATAAACCCAGCAATATAGGTGCAGAAAATGCACTCATCCTGGTGGTTTACTTCTTCCTCGACAGCGAAAAGTAAACTATACAAATACTTAACATTAAATTTAGTATATGTTAACATTCTGATCACATTAGAGCGCAAACTTCGCATGTAAATAAAATAGTACCAAACCTACATTTACATGCAATCAAATCTACATCGGGCGCTCATAAGGCAGCTATGCGCCTTAATATTGCTGCTATTCACCACCACCACTCTTTATGCACAACAAGCTATTACGGGAAAAGTCATCTCAGGTGACGATCGCCAGCCCGTTATAGGAGCTACCGTGAAAGTAAAAGGAGCTAACCGCGGCGCAGTTACTGATGCCACCGGTAGTTTCGCTATCTCCGCTGCCAGTACCGATGTGCTGCAAATTTCCTTTATTGGCTTCTTACCCGAATTATACCCGCTTAAAGGCGCTACTGATGTTACCATCACTCTTCAGCCAGATAAAAAAGCGCTGGATGAAGTAGTAGTAACAGCACTGGGTATACGAAAAGAAGTAAAGCGTGTAGGTTATTCTGTACAGGAAGTAAAGGGAGCGGACCTGATCAAAGCCCGCGAACCCAATCCCATCAACGGCCTGGTAGGTAAAGTAGCAGGACTCACTGTAGGAGCTTCTGCCGAACTGCTGTCTGCCCCACTAGTATTATTACGTGGTAATAATATAGGCCTCTATGTAGTGGATGGGGTACCTATCAACTCTGATACCTGGAACATTGCTCCGGATGATATTGAAAGCTACACTGTACTGAAAGGCGTAACTGCTTCTGCACTGTATGGCTCCCGTGGTTTGAACGGTGCCATTATGATCACCACTAAAAAAGGAACAAAAGATAAACGCGGCCTGTCTATTGATTTTAACTCCAGCACCATGTTCGAAAAGGGGTTTAATGCCATCCCCAAAGTGCAGGATGAGTATGGCCCCGGCGACCATGGAAAATATGCCTTTGTTGACGGTAAAGGTAATGGTACCAATGATGGCGACTATGATGTTTGGGGACCCAAATTTGAAGGCCAACCGATACCGCAGTACGATAGCCCCGTAGATCCTACTACAGGAGTACGTGCCGGTACTCCCTGGATTGCACGTGGTAAAAATAACCTGCAACGCTTCCTGCAAACAGGTATGCTGAGCACCAACAACATCGCAGTATCATCACATACCGAAAAGGCTGACCTGCGCTTCTCCCTGTCGCATTCTTATCAGAAAGGAATTGTTCCTAACACTTCCCTGAATATTACCAACTTCAATATCTCTGCAGGCTACAACTTTTCTTCCCGCCTGCGCCTGGATGCCTATATGAACTACAACCGGCAGTATTCCAATAATTTCCCGGATGTAACCTATGGACCCAACAGTATTATTTATAACACCCTGATATGGGCCGGCGCCGACTGGAGCATGGATGACATGCGCAACTACTGGCAGCCTGGTAAAGAAGGTATTCAGTCTATTTACGCAGAGTACCAGCGCTACCATAATCCCTGGTTCATGACCTATGAATGGTTACGTGGTCACTACAAAACAGATATCAACGGTTACGCAAAACTGAACTACAAATTTAATGATAAGCTGGAGCTGCTGGCCCGTACGCAAATTACCAGCTACGACCTGATGAGAAATGAGAAAGTACCTTTCTCTGCTCATCCTTACGGTCGTGAAGAAGGTAAAGGAGACTACAGGGAAGATAAGCGTTCCATGTTTGAAAACAACACAGACGTATTGTTATCCTACACCAACATGTTCCCTCGTAAAATAGGTATCCATGCTTCTGTAGGCGGTAATGCACGTTCCTATAAGTACAACTCCAGCTACGTATCTACCAACTACCTGAATGCACCAGGATGGTATGGATTTGGTAACACACGTGATCCATTGTTTGCTACCAATTACCAGGCGCCAATGCTGGTGTTGAGTGCTTATGGTTATGTAGATATTGATCTGGGAAAATATGCCACGATATCGCTGACAGATCGTATCGATAAAGCATCAAATCTGCCTATTCAGAATAATGTTTATTCCTATCCTTCTGTAGCTTTAAGCACAGTGGTATCTGATTATGTAAATTTACCGGCTGCAATATCCTTCCTGAAGCTCAGGGGCTCTTATGCCAATGTGAAGGGAGGCTTTACCCAGGCTACTATCGGTGCTACACCATTGGCTACTTACCCGCTCGGATATGGCTCTGAATACCAGTCTTCTTATGATGGTCCTATTTATAATACGCCATTCTATAATGTAACACCGGTATACCAGAATCAGGCAGGTGCCACACTTTCACAAACTATTGCCAACCCTGATCTGAAACCTTTTGCTACCAAGGTATTTGAAACGGGTATGGATATACGTTTTCTCAAAAATCGTATAGGCATTGACGCTACCTACTTCACCAGCAAGAATGGTCCACAGATCTATGATGTGATTATATCCAGCACCACAGGGTTTGCTAAAAACCGTATCAATGGTGTGAATACACGGAAAACAGGATATGAAATATCCCTTAATGGTTCCCCGCTAAGAAACCCCAATGGTCTGAACTGGAACGTTACGGCCAACTGGTCTACCTTCCAGGAAAAGTATGTGAGCATTTATGGTAACGAAACCAAACTGAATGCTTATGTAGGAGTGGGAGACAGGGTAGATAAGATCTATGGTACTAAATTCGTAAGAGCAGCCGATGGTCAGATCATTAATGGTTCCGACGGCCGCCCGATTGTAAACCCTACACAGCAATTCCTTGGTAATGCCAGTGCTGACTGGGTTTGGGGTATCAATAACAACTTCAGCTATAAAGGTATCAGTCTCAGTTTCCAGTTTGATGGCCGCGTAGGGGGCAGTATGATTGATTATATTCAGCAGCAAACTTTCCGCGGTGGACGTAATATCCTGACCACAGAAGGTGCTATGGGAGAAGCCCGCTACCAGGATTACAAAGGTGTGAAATCTTATCAGGGACAAGGAGTAGTGGTAAGTAACAATGTGGCTATCCAATACGACAATAACGGTAATGTTACCAACTATGATAAGCTGCAATACGCACCCAATAACACCAAAGCATTCCTGCAGGATTATATCAGCGTATACTATAAAACCAATGAAGCGAATGTGATCAGTAAAACATTTGCCAAACTCCGGGAAGTAACTATTGGGTATGCTTTGCCACAAACCTTACTGAAAGGTTCTTTCATCAGAGCAGCCAGTATATCTTTTGTGGGCAGGAACCTGCTCTATTTCGCGAAGAATAAAGATGTGGACCTCGACCAGTATCCGGGTGCAGATCAGGGATCTTCTACGCTGCAAACACCTACTACCAAAAGATATGGCTTTAACCTGAATGTTAGCTTCTGATCTGTTTCAATTATTAAACACGCTTTGTATGAAATCATTTAAAATATTTACCATCATCGCTTTAACAGGTGCTGTCCTCAGCAGTTGTAACAAGAAGTATGAGGATTACGCAGTCAATACCAATAAACCTTCTAAAGTCCCGCCAAGCCTGGTGTTAGGTGGGGTATTGGCAGATATGAATGCAGATAAGCCCTGGAGCAGCATTATGCGCTGGAACCAATTCGATTGCTGCAATTACAACTACTATGGTGATCAGCGTTACGATTGGGGCGGCGCCGACTTTAACAGCTATTACTCCATGATGAACGTGCAACAAATGGAAGGGGAAGCCAGCCGCCTCGGTGGACAAGCCGTGAATCCATATAATGCACTCGGCAAATTTTTCCGTGCCTGGTTCTTTTATCGTATGACTAACCTGGTAGGAGATTTACCAATGAAAGATGCCTTACAGGGCAAGTTAGGACTGACCCCTAAGTATGATGATCAAAAGGCCGTGTTTATGCAGATCCTGCAATGGCTGGAAGATGCAAATACACAACTGGCGCAGCAAATCGCCAATCCGGATAAAAGCATTACCGCAGAAGGACAGTTACTGAAAGGAGATTTCTATTATGGTAATGATATGGCTAAATGGCAACGTGCGGTAAATACGTTCCATTTACGTGTACTCATTACGTTGAGTCAGAAAACTGCCGATGCTGATCTTAAAGTAGCGCAACAGTTCAAAGCAATTGTTAGCAATCCTAATAAATATCCGTTGATAGAATCAATGGACCAGAACCTGCAGTTTATCTATAATAACATCAATAAGTATCCCTCCAATCCGGATAATCTCGGCTTTGATGCTACACGTTATAATATGTCTGCTACCTATCTCAATGCGTTGGTAAAGCTGAATGACCCGCGTGCCTATGTCACTGCTGAACCAGCTACCGCACAACTGAAAGTGGCGCACAAAACACCGGCAGATATTACTGCTTATGTAGGTGCAGAACCAGGTATCAGCCAGAGTGATATGTCGGCCAATATGTCTAACGTAGATACAGCGGTATACTCCGTTCGCAGCCGCAGTCGTTACTATAGCAATTATGCCGCAGAACCTGGTGTTATCCTTGGTTTTCCGGAGTTGTGTTTTAATATGGCAGAAGCCATCAACCGTAAATGGGTAGATGGTGATGCAGAGGCCTGGTATAAAAAAGGTATTAAGGCTTCGTTGGGCTTCTATGGTGTTCCTGCAGAAGCACCAGGATCTATCGTAAAAACGTATGGTGGTAAACGTTATGAAATACCTTTTGATTTTGAGAATAGCTATTACAAACAGGCAACTGTTAAGTACCAGGGCGATAATGCTCAGGGGCTTGCTCAGATCCTGACGCAGAAATATCTGGCCTTCTTTGAAAATTCCGGCTGGGAGGCATATATCAACTGGAGAAGAACCGGTGTACCTACTTTCAGCGTAGGTGCCGGTACTGGTAACAGTGGTGTTATCCCCAAACGCTTTAAGTACCCTGACGCAGAGCGCTCAGCTAACACTATTAACTGGACGGCTTCCCTACAAAATCAGTTTAAAGGGACTACAGATGATATCAATGCGAGTATGTGGTTGCTGAAGTAGCTTTTAGCCATTAGCTTTTAGCTTTTAGTAAATGCAGCGTAGATTAACAATTGTTGATCTACGCTGCATTTACTAAAAGCTAAAAGTAATAGCTGTTAAACTAAACGAAGTTTAGTTTAACTTAACATTAAGTTCAGCTATTGTTAACAATGTGTTTACATTGGACCCTCACCTTTGTCCCAAACCATTCGTTACGATATGCTGAATATTCCCTGGTTGCAGAAACGATTGCAGAACGCGCACCACCTTACTTTTTCCTTATATGCTGCCTTAGTAGCTTTTGGTACCTATTCCTGCATGTACGCCTTTCGTAAGCCCTTTACAGCGGGTATTTTCGAAGGCGTAACTTTTTTGGGGATAGATTATAAAATATGGTTAGTGATTACGCAAACTATCGGGTATGCCTGCAGTAAGTTTTATGGTATCCGTTTTATTGCGGAAATGAAGGGGAATAAACGGGCGCGGAGTATTATGGTGCTGATGGCCATTTCCTGGCTGGCATTGCTCTGTTTTGCGATAGTGCCGGCACCTTATAATATTGCTTTTCTTTTCTTGAATGGCTTCCCTTTAGGAATGATATGGGGGCTGGTATTTAGTTACCTGGAAGGCAGGCGCAGTACGGAGTTTATGGGAGCAGTATTATCTATCAGTTTTATCTTTTCATCAGGATTTGTAAAGTCGGTGGGTAAAATGACGGTAGTGGACTGGCATGTAACAGAGTACTGGATGCCATTTGTAACGGGGCTGATATTTGCACTGCCCATCATTATTTTTGTGATATTACTGGAACAAATACCGCCACCAAGCGAAAAGGACGAGCAATTGCGAACCCGGCGTGCGCCGATGAATAAGCAGGAGCGAAAAGATTTTCTGCAAGCGTTCTTACCTGGTCTGGTACTGCTGATAGCCAGTTATGTACTGTTAACTGTATTGAGAGATATGCGGGATAATTTTGCTGCAGATATCTGGAAGGACCTGGGCTACGGTGCGCGGGCGGGGATTTTTACACAAACCGAAATCCCTATTTCTATTGCCATCATTGTTATTATGGGATTGCTGGTGTTTGTGAAGAATAATTTCCATGCCTTTATGCTGAATCATTTTATTGTGATTACGGGTTTTGCGATAGCCTTTATCAGTACATTATTGTACAAGCAGCATCACATAGATCCTGTGTGGTGGATGACTTTAACGGGTCTCGGTTTATATATGGGCTATATTCCGTTTAACTGTATTTTTTTCGAACGATTGATTGCTGTATTTAAATACGTGAGCAACGTAGGCTTCATTATTTATGTGGCAGATTCGTTCGGCTACCTGGGTAGTGTATGTGTGATGTTATTTAAGAATTTCAGTGGAATGTCGTTGTCGTGGAGCCAGTTTTTTATGGATGCAGTACTCGGTGTATCCGTTACCGGTATTGTGATGATGATAGTGGCAGCCTGGTATTTTAAAAAAAGATTTGAATCAGTGAACAATAAAAATGCTGCAACACTAACAACAGATGTGCAGCTGGCTGCCTGATCACGGGCGCATTAAAAAAGGCAAATCGTTCATGCTATATGAGCGATTTGCCTTTTGTTTTTATAAGAGGAATTCAATTAGCTTTTTGCGTCTGTCGCATCAGCATTGCTTCCTTTCTTTGATGGTTCATCTTTGGCATCTTTGAATTCACGTATGCCGCTACCCAAACCACGCATCAGCTCAGGTATCTTCTTACCACCAAACAATAACAATACTACTAATGCTATCAGCAGCAATTCTTTGATACCTATTTCCTGCAAAAATAAAAGCGGGATATTCAGAAAAGATGTTGTCATTATATCAGATTTAATTGTGTTCTTTTATATACGGTGAATGCAAACATAAAGTTAGCACGATTTACCAGTTTTTTTGTTTTTTAGGAAGATATTTAAATATTTTAACATAATTGACTTACTGGCAATTAGTTACAAATTAGAAAATATCACTTTTACCTCCTCATTTTCCACTTGTAAATGCGAAATCCGGCCATAATCGATTTGAATATCGAAAGCATCCACCAGTGCAGTATCGGTCACATGCGCTAATATACACCGGATCACTCCGCCATGTGTCACCAATACGGCATCATTTCCTTTGGCGATTACTTCCTCAAGTAATTGAATGCTGCGCGTATACAGTTCTTCATAGCTTTCTCCACCCGGAATGTGCTCAAAAACCACGTTGTCGGCCCATTTACGGAGCGCGGTACGGCTGATATTATCCCAGGGCAGCATTTCCCAGTCGCCGAAATTCATTTCTTTCAGGCGGTCATCTTTAATATAATTGCTGCCAAACAAGGCAGCAGCCAGCTTTTCGCAACGCTGCAAAGGGCTGGTATATACATCCATTGTTCCGGCTGGCAGCAGGGGCTTTACCCTGGCTGCTTCTATGTCAAAGCCAGCGGCAACATCCACGTCAGATGCTCCATAACAAACGCCACTTTCTATTGCCGGTGTGGTATGCCGGATCAGGTATATTTCCATGTGAGAATACAAAAGCATAAATAAATAACGGTTTCGGATACCTGTTGCACAGCTCCCAGGCAATCGCCCGTATAACCTCCTATCCACTTCTGCATTAGCCGTACCAGGTACCAGCGGGCCAGTAACAGCGCCGGAATGGTCAACAGCAGGGTATAGTTATGCAGGTAAATAATGGCGCCTATAAAAGGCAGCCAGCCCCATATAGCGGCTATCGCCAGATCAGATAAACTGATGCCTTGTGCAATAGGCTTTGCCTTACTATCGTCGTTTTCGCGTACGTACCGGTGCGTGTACACTACGGTGATGGCCATAAAGCGACTCAGTGGCTGCGCCGTAATAATAGTAATCATGACCAGCGGCAATGAAAGCTCCCGCAGCGCTAAAAATTTCAGCGTCATAATCAGTAAAAGCCCCAGCATACCATAAGTGCCAATGCGGCTGTCTTTCATGATATCCAGGATCTTTTCTTTTGTCCAGCCGCCACCAAAACCATCACACATATCAGCAAAGCCATCTTCATGAAAGGCGCCGGTAACCCATACGCCCATAATAATAGACAGCAAAATGCTGATCATGGGCGGAGCAATGTTGCCCAGGATGTACAATAAGGCAATCATGAAACTACCCGTTATCCATCCTATCAGGGGGAGAAAACGGGTAGCTTTATTAAGCATTTCCGGTGTATATGGAATACTAACGGGAACGTGTATACGAGTATAAAACATGATAGCGGTTAGCAACAACTGCCATTGTTTCTTCATATGGTACGATTTGATACCTGCGCACTGTTAAAGCTGGCCATTTCTGTTAGAAATGCTACGGCACTTTGTATCAGCGGTATCGCCAGTGCCGCGCCGGTGCCTTCTCCCAGGCGCATATCCATTTGTAATAAAGGTGTTACTTCGAGGTGCTGCAGCATTGCTTTATGCCCTTTTTCTTCTGAGCAATGCGCAAAAATACAATAGTCTTTTACAGCAGGCTGTATGTTGGCTGCTACCAGCAATGCTGCGGTAACAATGAAACCATCTATCACCACCAGCATCTGCAGCGCAGCAGCTTGCTGTATGGCGCCACAAATCATGGCTATCTCAAAGCCACCAAAGGTGGCTAATGCCTGTTCAGGTGATGCAGGTGAAGCATGTTTGGCTACCACCTGTTGTAATACAGCCCGCTTTTGTGCCAGCTGTTGCGCATTACTGCCGGTGCCTGCGCCCGCACATTCGGCTACCGGTATTTTGGTAAAATGGCTCATCAGCAATGCTGCTGCAGAGGTGTTACCAATTCCCATTTCCCCGAAGCCTACAATGTTGCAACCCTGTTCATGTAATAGTTTTACTTCTTCTGCACCGGCCTGCATCGCCAGTTTGCACTGATCGAGCGACATAGCAGGCATATGCAGAAAGTTCTGCGTACCCATGCCCATCTTGCGGTCTTTCAACAGCGGATGTGGTGCAAAAACATGGTTTACACCGGCATCTACTACAGTCAACTGTAGCTGATGCTGACGGCAAAAAACATTGATTGCTGCACCGCCCTGTAGAAAATTATTCACCATCTGCGCAGTAACGGCCTGTGGAAAAGGATTTACCTGTCCATCAGCGGCAATACCGTGGTCGCCTGCAAATACAATAATAGATGGTTTTTTGATAATCGGTGTCAGCGTATTCTGTACCAGACCTGCCTGCAATGCTATGCCTTCCAGCTTTCCCAGTGATCCGGGCGGTTTGGTTTTCTGATCTATTTTATCCTGTAATGCTCCTCTCAATTCCTGTGACACAGGTGTTATGCGGATATTGCTCATCATGCGGGTGAATTTATTACGCTTCCTTTTTTATGACTACGGGTATACCGGATACCATCAGTACTACGGTGTCGGCTATACGTGCAATGTATTGGTTTACCCAACCCTGCAAATCTGTAAACTGTCGCCCGACTGCAGTTTCCGCATGTACGCCCATGCCTATCTCATTGGTTACTACAATAAAAGTACCGGCCTTTTGTTGCAGCGCGTGTATTTCTGCTTTTATAGCTTCCAGGGTATTGTTCACATCATACGTCTGTTGTTCAAAGAAGTTCGTAAGCCATAAGGTAACACAGTCTACCACTACGGTATGTCCATCCAGTGGTAAACGGCTTACATACAATTCCTGTTCATAGTTGATCCACATGGCGCCCCGCTCTGCTTTGTGCCGCTGTATCCGTTGTACAAAATCATCATCCCACACTTTGGCAGTCGCCACATACACCGGGTGTGCACTCAGTGATAGCGCCATTTCCTGCGCATACCTGCTTTTACCAGACCGCGCACCACCTGTAATTAGAATCAGCATGTAGCTTTTAGCAGTTAGCTTTTAGATAAGTAATTGTTAAAGCGTTTTGTCAGCGTTGTAATACTTAGCTTTTAGCCATTAGTAGTTTCCTGCATGGCTAAAAGCTAAATGCTGCTAGTTAAATACTGGCATCGCCGGGAAGAAGAAGCCGGTGTAGGCTACACTTTTCTTCAGGCCACCACTGGAAGCATCATAGATGTAAAGTGCATTATCTTTATAGTTGTCGCCATAACCCGATTTCACATCTGTTACTACCAGGGTGTTATTACCAGGATTATATCTTACGGCGGCGCCAATCAGTTCGCGACCAGCCGGAATAGTAAGGAATGGAGTAGAAAGGGAAGCGCTATTACCTACGGTGTATTTGTAGATTTCTCTGCCACCAGCTCCCCAGCTGTTGGTTTTGCCAATGAATACGGCATTTTCAACAGAAGAGGCAGTCAGCATACCCGCATTCCATGCGCCCCAGGAACCGTTTACTGCAAATGGAACAGCAATGGTATCTACTCCCAGTGTTTGTGCATTAATGGCAAAGAGTGATTGGCCCTCTGCAGCCCAGATACGACCATCGGGTGTCATAGCAAAACCTACATCTGACTTCTTGAGCACTTGTTTGGCCACACTGAAATCATTGATGTTTAATGCTAATACCCCATCTGTCTGAGACATTACAAATATATAAGCGCCCGACTTTATCAGGCCACCTATTTGTCCGTTTACATTGTTTATTTTGCTACCTGCGGTCAATGCGGTCAGGTTGATAGGATACAGACCATTAACAGTACCAATAAGACCAGTACCCGTATTTACACCCAGGAAGGAATTACCATTGGAGGGCAGTTGATCGATGCGGCCGGTCTCTTTCATGGTGCCGGCGTCTGCTACTACTAAACCTGCTCCATCTTTGGATACCAGGTAAATTTTATTATTGAAAACGGCGCCATACTCTGTAGTGGTGCCTAATGTTTTACCCGGATTATTACGTTGAAATACATGCTGGTAAACGGAATCTTCTCCGTTGCGGTAGAAGTTTACATCACCCGGCTCATGTCCAAACCAGCCTTCATTTACCAGGAAAAATCCATTTTCAAATTTACCCAGCACTTTTACCTGGTAGTAATAGCTGGCCATGGCATTGCCGGAAATTATTTTATAAGAGATGGTATAATCACCTCTTTCTGTTGCTGTAAACGTAAAAGTTGAATCAGTACTCTTCTGTACACCATTCACCAGCCACTGGAAGGTTGGATTTTTAATATCTGCCAGCTGAGGATTCAATACCCTGCTGTCACCAATATAGATTGTGTCTTTACCATCTTTTAAACCCGGAGCTACAATCTGAGGAACGACTACTTCTGCCTGGTTATCTTTTGAGCAGGAGGCTAAACCCGCTATAGATATGGCTGCTACAATAAAGGAAAGTTGGAATTTGCGTGAAATACTGCGCATGTTTAGTTATTTATTTACGTATATCTTGTTTTCGTATGGGTATTACAGTTAGTGACTGTATTGATGGTGCCTGTACAGAATGCTGATGCAGAAGAGGGAAATCCCTATAATAATTTAGAGATTTGGAATCAGACAAATGTAGTCATCTGCCCAATATCCAAATCTCTAAAAAACAAATTCAAAATATTATTGCGCAAAACGCAGTCTGCGTTTTACCACTTCAAAGCTGCCGAAGAAAATAGTGCTGTAGATAAGATTGCCAACCAGGGTATACCACATGTAAGGGATCGCCTGGATATAGCAGCTACTGAATCCTGCCAGATCTTTAGTGTAAGGCAATCCGGTCAGCATATCGGTAGATCCGCTGATCCACACACCGAAGTTGGATACCAGGAAGTGAATGAGCGCAGCGCCCGCAGAACCCATCAGGATATTTACCACACTTGCTTTTTTGATCATCAGTTGTCCCAGTAATACGATCAGCACAAAGCTGGCGTAGTTCCAGATCCAACCCTTGTACAGTAAGCCATCTGCATATTGCTTATGAAAAAACTGCATCAGGATGATATCACTGATAAACAAGGCCAGTAAAGGAAAAGCATATGATTTCCACTTTTGTGAAAAGGAAGCCCCGCCAAATAAGGCCATAGCGCCAACAGGCGTGAACATAGCTATTGGTGACATGTTCGCATCAGCTCCCAACAAGACGCGTATTACACCTGCCGCCAGGATGAAAAGCAGCAATACACCAAAGCGCGGATTAAGATTCTTTAAAGACATTATGTTGGTTTTAATGTTTACAAATTGACTGTGATGCCGGTGGTAAAGTTAAACCGACGTGAATTATAACCGGAAATATCAAAATACTGATAATTTGTAATATTTCTAAATCCGGCGAAAATTTTAAGCAAGTTACCAAATTTATATTCACCGTATAAATCCAGGGTATAATAATCCCCCATAGGCACTTTTGCTTCGAACCGCTGTCCGGTATACTTATATGTAGCCGACACATAAAGGGCTGGGGTGGCCTGGTACCCTAAAGTCGCATTCACCGCATGTTTAGGTATTCTGTACAGGTTGTAGTAAGATGTATCTTTTTTATCCTGTGAAACGGTAATACGCCCATCTACATAAGTATAATTGGCGGTCAGTACTAATCCCTTTGTAATCAGCCAGCTAGCCTCCACTTCAGCCCCATAGGCCTTTTGTTTGTTGGCATTCCGATACTGGCTGACCATGGTGGTCGGATCATAAAAGAAGATGATCAGGTCGCGGGTTTCCCTCGCAAAGCCGGTTACCCGGAAGTCTAACCGGTTATGCGCCACATTGGCCTGGTAGCCCATCTCATAGCTGGTAGTGGTTTCTGGCTTCAGTCCGGTGTTGCCATACCCGTTTGTATATAACTGGTACAGGGAAGGTACACTGTAAGCAGAAGATATATTAACAAATAGTTTATGATGATCGTTGATCAGGTAAGAGGGATTGATGGAAATGGTTTGGTTATTTCCATATAAGTTGTGGTAGTTAAACCGCCCGCCCAGTTCCAGGTTGAAGCCCCCGAGATTGTGTAACAGCAGGGAAGCATAGAGGCTGGTTTGATTGGTATGGGAGCTGTCCGGAGACAAAGAGGTAGTATCCGGCCTGGAGCTGTAGAACGACTGCAGATAGTCCTGCTGCTTCATATTGGAGCGGGTATACGAGGCGCCGCCAATCAGCCGTATCTGGCTCGTCACATCCCAGTTCACATAGGTTTCTACCTGGTGGGTATTAGCCGTAAACAGGGTACTGTCAAATTTCGCATAGGCAGTAGGCACCTGGAAGGAAGAGTCATTTACCACTGCGCGTTTGGTGCGCTGATAGCTGTATAGCACATGCCAGGACCCATTCTTAAAACGGTATTCACTACTGAAGCCATTCAACAGGTATTTGGAAGTACCGGTATAATCTTTATCATCCACATAGCGATCTTCATCCAGGGAATGATGATAATCGTTCCAGTTCAGCAGGTACTGAAAATTCCAGCGGGAGCCGGCGCTCAGTCCCAATTTGGCGAATACGGCATTTTGCCGAAAGCCATCTTTATCAAAACCAGCCTTGCTGGTAGAATCATGTGCGTCAGAAAAACCATCGGTCTTTTCATGTTTGTAGCTTACGAGGTAAGAAAAGCGTTGTATGTTGCCATGTACGTTTACATTGCCCTGGAAATCACGGTAGCTGCCGTAACTGCCGTTTAAGCCCACGCCAAATTTCTTATCTCCGCTTTTGCGGGTAATAATATTGATCACACCAGCTACGGCGTTGGAGCCATATAATGTAGACTGGCTACCACGGAGTATTTCAATTCTTTCTACCTGATCCGGGGTAATAAAATTAAGGTCAAAGCTGTTGTTAGACTGAGAGGCATCACTAACCGGTAAGCCATCTACCAGGATCAGCGCATTACCACTGGCAGCACCACGCATAATCACAGATGGTACGGTGCCGGGTGTATTTTCGGACCCTATCAATACCAGTCCCGCCTGCTGGTTCAGGATGCTGGCAATGCTCTTGCCGCTATTCTGTTGCAGGTATTCATGAGAAAGAATGGTAACTACTTTGCCGGTTTCACTGGCTTTTTGAGGGCCTTTGTTAGCCGTTACAGTGACCTCATTCAACTGACTAATCCGGCTGGAATCCTGTGCAATAGCGGCTACGTATAGCAGCGTAAAAAGAAAAGTAGTGTAAAGTTTTAATTGCATCCGCGAAATTTTTATGTAGAAAAACTAAAAATGCAGCGAAGATAAAAGTTAGGTTACTTCATCTACGCTGCATTTCTAAAAGCTAAAAGCTAACTGCTAAAGCTTATCCCGGCATCCGGGAAATATATTTATCCATTTCTTTAATCTGGCTCACGATCTGCGCAGTGGTAGGCTTTTGTGCCTTGGCTCTGCGGAAGTATTCTTTGGCAGATTTGAAGTCACGACGGCTCATGGCAATGGAGGCCAGCGTTAACAGGGCAGCAGCCGTGTTTTCCTTGTCAGGTAAACCTTTACGCATGGCGATTTTCAGGTTCTGATCAGCCGTTTTCAAATCATTTTTCTGATAGGCAATGGTGCCCAGCTGAAAGTACTGCATGCCTTCGTATTCCTTCATCGGACTACCGGAGTTAATACTCTGACGGATAGTGGCTTCAGCTTTATCGAGGTCATTGGAATACATGGCCATGTTGCTTTGCATAAAGTAATATACAGAGCGGATAGGTTTGTAAAGCAGTTTAGGGAACTTCACCTGGTTCATCAGGGCGGTAGCCCTTTCAATATCTCCGGCTTCCACGGCTTCCTGTACCATTCTCATGGGACCAAACATCACGTGTGTAACCAAACATACCAGTGCCAGCACCAGCACAATGGTAGCTTCCCACCAGCCTACAGTTAAGCCCAGTGCAATACCGCCTGCTAATAATATAATACCTATCGGGAGGCGATATAGAATAAAAAAATTAAATGCTTTCATGAAAAAACAGTTCGTAAATCACTAATAGAGGGTGCAAAGATAAATAAAAAAAACACCTCATGGGTTTTCATTTACGACGTTTCAGATTCGCCATGGCAATAGCACTTAATATGATCACCACCCCTAGTATCTGTAGGGCAGATACGCTTTCGTGCAAAAAAATGGTGGCCGCCAGCATGGCTACCGGCAACTCCGCCGCACTGAGGATAGCTCCCAGGGATACCCCTGTTTGCGGCATCCCTTTGGAAAAGAGGAAGGGAGGCAGCACCGTACCAAAGAGTGCCAGGGGAATTCCCCATATCCAGAGGTTGGTACCAGTAAAACGGCCATTAAACAGATAAAGCGGGGGGAAGATCAGGGAGATAATTACAAAGGCCCCGGTAACCAGCCAGGCGCTTTTCAACACCGGCCCAAGCGATGCGGCTACCCGGCCACTCACCACAATGAATACGGTGTAACATATGGCCGCCAACATCCCAAAGCCTATTCCTTTCCAGTTAAGGGGCGTGTCTCCGGCGTTGAATACCCCGCCTGCCAGCAATGTACCACCCAAAATAAAAAATACCGCCAGCCATTGTATAGGAGAGGGCCGTTTTTTGTAAATAACCCACTCGGCGAGCATGCTCATCCAGGTAAACTGCATCAGCAGTATAATGGCTACACTGGCCGGAATATATTGTACACTCTGATAATAAGTAATGCTTACCAAACCGGTGGAACTTCCCAGTATAAAACAGGTACGTGCATCCTTATTATTAAGTCCATAGGTTTTACGGCCCGATAATAAATGAAGTATCCATAATACCAGCATGCCGAACCCTGCCTGCACACTGCACAATTCTCCTAATGTATATCCCTGGTGATACCCTGATTTAACGATCGTTGATAATATCCCAAAGCTGCAGGCACCTAATAGTACCAACAGTATACCTTTCCACATAACAATTGTTTTAGGGTGCGAAAGTAGATGAATTTTGTGTTACTCCCTTTGAACAGGAGTAACACAAAATCGGTTATTTCTTTTTCTCCAGATTGGGTAAAAGTGCAGTGAGGATTCCTATTAAAGGAAGATACGCACATACTTCATATACATAAGAAATACTGGTGGCATCGGCTAAGCGGCCCAGTAAAGCAGAACCTACACCAGCCATACCAAAGGCAAGACCAAAGAACAGACCGGCAATCATGCCTACTTTACCTGGCACCAGTTCCTGCGCATATACCAGGATAGCAGAAAATGCAGAAGAGAGTATAACGCCAATGAATACACTTAATACAGCAGTCCACATCAGGGTAGCATGTGGCAGCAATAAAGAAAACGGCGCCACACCCAGAATAGAAATCCAGATCACATATTTGCGGCCAATACGATCACCGATGGGGCCACCAATGAAAGTGCCTGCTGCTACGGCAAACAGGAAGATGAACAGGTATACCTGCGCGCTTTGTACCGATACATGGAAACGATCCATCAGGTAAAAAGTATAGTAGCTGGTCATGCTGGCCATGTAAAAGTATTTGGAGAAAATCAGCACCAGTAATATACCCAGGGAAAAAACAACCCGTGTGTTAGACAGGGTCGGCTGATCCAGCTGCTGTACTACTTTTTTAGGCTTAATGCGATGTGTATTGTTCAGGTACCATTTGCTGATGTTCAGCATGATCACAATAGCAATTAACGCGGCTACCGAAAACCAGATCACATGGAATTGACCGAATGGTACAATCACCATGGCCGCCAGTAAGGGACCGAGTGAACTACCGGCATTACCACCCACCTGGAATAATGACTGCGCCATACCATGCTTACCACCGGATGCCATGTAAGCAAGTCTGGATGCTTCGGGATGAAATACGGCTGATCCAATACCTACCAGTCCTACGGATACCAGTACCATAGGGAAGGTATGCGCCATAGACAAACTGACAAGTCCCATCAGCGTAAAGCCCATGCCAATGGCCAGTGAATAGGGTTGCGGCTTTTTATCGGTGTACAAGCCTACCAGTGGCTGTAGCAATGATGCCGACATCTGGAACGTGAGGGTAATTAAACCTACCTGTGTAAAATTTAGTTTCAGTGAATTCTTCAGTACAGGATACATCGCGGGGATGAGCGACTGCATGGTGTCGTTCAGGAAGTGGGTAAAGCTTAATGCCAAAAGGATAGACAGCACCGTTTGCTGTGCTACCTGCTGTGCAGCGGCTTTGGGCTGATCGGTAAATGTTGTTTCCATTTCTGTTCTTTTGAGATCAGATCATCTGATGTTTAAGGGTAAAAAATTATTTAAGCTGGTGATGGTTTTATTTCCAAAACCAGTACTGTTAAGGTTAAGTATATATCTTTTTGTAAGCTGGACGGGCTTGCATCCAACGCCTTTTAAATAAACAAAAACCAATTCAAGTTAACACGGATCCAAAGCAAGCCTCCATCACTAAATACTTCGTGGCACGTCACTGATTTTGGTGGCCCAAACCAGTGCTTTCTTTGGATCTTTATCTATAATACTTTGCAAGAGCGCATCATGGTAATGCTGGGTTGTTATGAAAGTATTAGTGTTGGTATAGCGCAACAGAAACGAATTCTTTAAGTGTTCTGATACGGTTCGGTAAAGGTCGCGCATGATCTCATTTCTGCCCGCTTCCGCAATCGCATTATGAAAATTGATATCCGCCTGTATACAAGGTTCCAGCTGATTACTGGCGGCATATTCAAAGCGCTTCTTCAAAAAGCCCTTCATTTTTTCTATGTCTTTGTTATTGCGATGCATCGCTGCCTTCTCCGCAATTTTTACTTCCAGTAAAAAACGCACTTCATTCAGGTCTTCAAAATCTGCCCGCTGCAGCCGCTGCGATAAAGCCTCTCCGGGGCCCGACTGAGACAATACAAAGGTGCCGAGCCCCTGCTGTACACGTACCAGTCCTCTGTGCGCCAGTATTTTCACTGCCTCCCGGATGCTGGATCGGCCAACGGAAAACTGTGTCATCAGTTCCGGCTCCGTAGGGAGTTGCTGCCCTACTACGTATTTGCCGGCAACGATTAATTCCTGCAGCCTGTCTGCTACTTCCTCAGCCAGGCTGAGTCGCTTTAAAGGAGAAATGTTTAAATTCGTCATATCATCTGATGATTGCAAAGATAAGCGCTTTTTTATTTTTTTTATTTTTTTGAGAAGATTTTTTGGGAGATTGTTTACTGAAAACAGATGGATACACTGCTCGATACCTTGCAAAACTGGCCTTCCTGGCTGCTATGGATTATTTTCCTGGCGGAGAATACTGCTATTTTAATAGGAGTACTTGCCTGGGGGAACAAATTGCAGCGGAAATCCCGTCATATGTTTGCCTATACCCGGCGGCAGTGGCGTATTGCAGCCGTTACCACCATCCTCAATACCGCCATCACCTATGCAGGATACTGGCTATGGACACAAGACGCCATCCGCCTCACTACCGCTTTTTCAGGTAGGATCCTACTCGATGCCGCTTTCCTTTTTTTCGCCATGGATTTGCTGATGTATGTATTCCATTATGTAATTCATAAAACGCCCTTGTATCAACTGCTGCATACCTTACATCATAAAGCGATTGATCCGGAACCGATAGATCTGTTTATTTTGCATCCACTGGAAACAATCAGTTTTGGTGCTTTATGGCTGCTGTTATTATTATTGTTTCCGCTGAATATTTATGGCATTATCATCTACCTGATCATCAATGTTATTTTCGGTATGACAGGGCACCTGGGAATGGAACCATTGCCTGCAAAAGTGCGTCAGTGGCCAGTGCTGAAGTATCTTGGTACTTCCACCTTTCATCATACACATCACCGGAATGAGCAGTGTAATTTTGGATTTTATACCAGCATATGGGACCGTATCTTTCACACATTTAATCGCTGATAATAACACATTCATCACTTTCTGCTTTGTTCTCTGTAGCAATAAGTTTATTTTGGCAAACTGCTTATAAACATCAACCGCTATATGAGAAAATTGATTTTATCATTATCCTTATTCATTACTTTTCGCGCCTATGCACAAGATGCGCTGAAGTACCAGACTCCTCCCGAAAGTATACTGCAATTAGCCATGGCTGCACCTCCACCACAAACGGACTTTAGTAGTAAGGGTGATGTGATGCTGGTGATGGATCGCGCTACATTCCCAACAATTGAAGAATTATCACAACCGGAATATCGTTTGGCCGGATCGCGTATTAACCCGGCCAACTTCGGCCCCAGCAGGGGCAGTTATGTGACAGCTATTCGTATTAAAGATATCAAAAGCAATAAAGAATATGCTGTATCCGGACTTCCTGCCAATGCGCGCATCAGCCATGTGAACTGGTCGCCTTCACAAAAAAGTATTGCGTTTACCGTTACCAATAATAACGCCATTACTTTATGGAAAGCAGACATTACTACCGGTACCGCCTCGCAGCTAAGTAACCGCCACCTGAATGATATTGCAGGTCCGGTGTTTACCTGGATAGACGATAACCGTATACTGGTATTAGCTGTTCCTGCTGCGATTGGCAAAGCGCCGGAAAAACCGGTAGCGCCGGAAGGTCCTACGGTACAACAAACCAGTGGAAAAGCAGCACCGGCAGCCACTTTTCAGGATATGCTAAAGAATCCATACGATGAAAAACTGGTGGATTATTATTTTCAATCCGAACCGGTGATCATCAGCAATAATGCAGAACAAGTAATCGGTAAAGCTGCGATTTATATAACAGTTGCTCCATCACCCGATAATCAATACCTGTTGGTAGAAAGTCTGCACCGTCCGTATTCATACCTGGTGGGTGCCGACCGCTTCCCTACAGAAACAGAGATCTGGAAAATAAATGGTGAAGGGGTGAAAAAAATAGCCAGCAATCCGTTGGACGAAGTAAGACCCAAAGGTTTTGATGCTACCAGCAATTATCCACGTCATTTTTCCTGGCGCAATGATGCTGCGGCTACTATCTGGTGGGTGCAAGCCCTGGATGGTGGCGATCCTAAAAAGGACGTGCCTTTCCGTGATGTAGTGAATGTGCTTCCAGCGCCATTTACCGCCGACCCAACAGCATTGGTAAAAACAGTAAATCGTTTTGCAGGAATCAGTTGGGCCAATAACCAACTGGCATTGGTGTCTGATGCCAACAGCACACAACAAAAAACAAAAGTGAGCCGCATCGACCCTTCTCATCCTGAACAGGCCCCTGTGACCATTATTGACCGTTCTGAAAATGATCGTTATAATGATCCGGGAAACCCGGTGATGGTGAAGAACCAGTATAACAGGTCGGTATTATACGTTTCTCCTGCACACGAATTGCTGATGGCAGCACCAGGTGCATCTCCTGAAGGAGATCGCCCTTTCCTGTCAGCCTTTAACGTGGATAACAGTAAACAACGCATTCTGTGGCGCTCTCAGGCGCCGTATTACGAACAGGTAGCGAGTGTGATAGATCCGGCCAAACTTGTAGTAGTGGTGGCACGTGAGTCTGTTACATCTCCCGTAAACTACTACCTGCAGGACCTGAAGAAAAAAACATCCGTGGCCCTTACGGCATTTCCTCATCCGCAGCCGCAATTGAAAGGAGTACAGAAACAACTGCTGAAATATAAGCGTAAAGATGGGGTAGACCTCACCGCCATGTTATACCTGCCGGAAGGCTATGACCCTGCTAAGGATGGTCGCCTGCCAGTGCTGATGTGGGCTTATCCGCGTGAATATAAATCTGCCAGCGATGCCGCGCAGGTGCGTGGATCTGCCTATAGATTTACCCGTGTAAATTATGGTTCTCCCATTTTCTGGGTAACCCGCGGTTTTGCGATCATGGATGCTACCGAAATGCCTATTGTGGGAGAAGGGGATAAAGAACCCAATGATACTTTTATTGAGCAACTGGTAATGAATGCCGATGCTGCGGTAAACAAGATCACTGAAATGGGGGTGGGAGATAAAGACCGCATCGCTGTTGGTGGTCACTCTTACGGCGCTTTTATGACGTCTAACCTGCTGGCACATACGAACTTGTTTAAAGCCGGTATTTCCCGCAGTGGTGCTTACAACCGCACCTTAACACCTTTTGGATTCCAGAATGAACAGCGTACCTATTGGCAGGCACCGGAGGTATATTATAAGATGTCTCCGTTTTCTTATGCTGATAAGATCAAAGCACCTATTCTGATGATTCACGGTGAAGCGGATAATAACTCCGGTACTTTCCCGATCCAGAGCGAAAGGTTATACAATGCTATCAAAGGCAACGGTGGTACTGCCCGCCTGGTATTTCTGCCGCAGGAAAGCCATGGATATGCTGCAAAAGAAAGCATCCTGCATATGCTGTGGGAAATGGATGAATGGTTAATGAAATATGTGAAATAAGAATTACGAATTACGGATTTGTGGGAAGACCGGCAGTTGTTGATCTACCCACAAATCCGTAATCCGTAATTCCTAATTCGTAATTCGTAATTCTCCAAAAACAGTGATAAGTAAAAAGTACCATTAAACCCCCTAATACCACAACCCCTTTAACAACTTCCGTTGTACCTTTGTCTCATCATGTCAAAGGCACTCATTCCAACATACGATATTTGTTCTCTGGCTATGGGAATGCCGGCATCTGAAGATATCCTGGTGGCCCGTTTTTCTGAATATTTGGCGGCACACAGGGACATTCATTTTCCTCACCGGCACTCATTCTACCATCTGGCGTTTTTTACTGCCGGGGATGGTAGTCATACCATTGACTTTGAACGTTTCCCGGTGAAAACAGGGCAGTTGTATTTTATGGTGCCCGGGCAGGTGCATAGCTGGTTTTTTGAAGGGCAGATAGAAGGCTACGTGATGAATGTATCCGCTGGTTTTTTTAATGCCTTTTTACAGGATGCAGCCTATGTGGAACGATTCCCTTTTTTCAGCGGCGTAAGCGCAGAAGGAGTGGTACAACTGCCTAAACCTGCCATTCCTGTAGTAACAGCACTGTTTGAATCTATGCTAAAAGAAATGGATGGAACGCAGGCGTACAGCCAGGACATGTTGCGGCTACAGGTATTGGAAATGTTTATCGCAGTAAGTCGCGCCAGCAGGCAGGGACTATCCAAACAGGAGCCGCCGCATAATTACGTATTGCTGCGCAACTTCCGTAAACTGGTAGATCAGCATTATATGCAGTTACGGCTGCCAAAGGAATACGCTGCCCTGCTGTATGTAACGCCCAATTATCTCAATGCTTTTTGCCGGCACATGCTCGGGAAATCTGCCGGAGAAATTATCCGCGACCGGGTACTACTGGAAGCAAAAAGGTTATTGATCAATGCAGATATGAGTATTGCAGCCATCGCCTGGCAACTGAATTTTGCAGACAACTCTTACTTCACCAAGTTTTTTAAAAAATACGCAGGAGTTACACCGGAGGAGTTCCGGAAAAATATTTCCTGATAAATCTTCATTATATGTGTGCAGATAAAAATCATGAAAAACCCAACCTACTGAAAAGCCTGTTGGGGAACAAGTGTGCCCGTTGCAGACGTGGATCTATTTATACCACCAACAATCCCTACGATTTGAAAAACTGTCTCAAGATGCCAGAAAAATGCCCGGTATGCGGACAGCAGGTAGAAGTAGAAGTTGGCTTTTACTACGGTACCGGCTATGTGAGTTATGCACTGTCTATAGCCGTATGTGTGGCCAGCCTCATAGCCTGGTGGTTGTTCATCGGTTTCTCTATTTATGATAACCGTATTTTCTGGTGGCTGGGCGTAAATGCTGTGTTGCTGCTGCTTTTACAGCCTATGCTCATGCGTTGGTCCCGCACCATCTGGATGGCTTTCTTCGTGTATTATGATGAAAACTGGCACCAGGGTCCACCGGAAGGCACCGGCAGGTCAAATGCAACATTTAAGAATGCGATATAATTAATGTGGGATTAATTTTAACAAATTGCGGATTTGCAGGTTATATACTGTAGATCCGCATTTTTTTTAAAGTAATCTCAGAGGTATGAACAAGCCAATTGATGTATGAAGACGAATTATTCGTTATATTGTATAACTATTTAGCCCCTTATTCCAGTAGTAGCTTTTACTAACATCAATGCTTAAACGATGATGTGGTTCAGACAGCCGGGAATTTTACTTTTCTGTTTATTTTTCTTTTTAGTCAACCCCCTGCTCAAAGCACAAGATAGCAGTACGGTGAATCTCCCCGCACAGTGGACCTTGCAGCAGTGTTTTGACTATGCCATGAAAAATAATATTCAGCTAAACAGTTTACGTCTGAGTCGTATGAGCACGGAACAGGACCAGTTGCTGTCCCGGGCAGCCAAGCTACCTAACCTGACAGGGTCGGGATCCCAGTCGCTCAACGGTGGTAAAACATTGAATGCTTCCGGTGGCAGCTCCTATGAAGTGTATACTTCCGGCAACTACTCCGTGAATTCCAACGTCACCATTTTTCAGGGTGGCTACCTCAATTTTGATATCAAACAAAAGAACCTGTTAACACAGGTAGCAGGACTGAACATCGCACAGCAGGTCAATGATATCACCGTACTCATTACACAGGCTTATCTCAATATTTTACTGGCAAGAGAAAACATTGTATATGTAAAAGATGTGGTAGCCACGTCCGAAGCCCAGGTAAAACAAGGCCAGCAGCAATACGATGTAGGCAGCATTGCATTGATAGGGCTGGTGCAATTGAAGGCCCAGTTGTCTAACGATCGTTACCTGCTGACTACCGCAGAAAACCAGCACCGGCAAAATAAGCTGGTACTGAAACAATTGTTGCAATTACCCAGCGGCTACGACTTTGAAATAACGGAACCGGATACACTTATCTCCAACACACATCTGTATGCCTTACAGGAAGCGCAGGATTCTGCGTTGGCTAACAGGCCTGAAATAAAAAACAGTGAACTGGGTATTCAGGTCGCTAACCTGGATCTGGCAAAGGCAAGAACAGGGTATTGGCCTACATTGACAGCCGGTGGCGCATTGGGTTCCTCTTATAATGGTGGCGGTACTGGTAGTACTTATTTTAAGCAGTTGGATAATAATTTTTATCAGCAGATAGGGCTCACTTTATCTGTGCCTATTTTCACCCGCCGCGTAGTAAAAACAAATGTGGAAAAAGCAAAGATAGAAATAGATCAGTCGAGGCTTACACTACAGGATACCAAGACAAATCTCTCGCAAACAGTAGAACAGTCTTATATCAATGTGCTGAATGCACAATCACAATACGATGCTGCCGTGGAACAGTTAAAGTACTCACAGGAAGGCTATCGGATCGCCAGCGAACAACTGAAGGTAGGAGCAGCCAACATCGTGGTTTTTCTACAGCAGAAGAATTTATATATACAGGCATTACAATCTTATATACAGGCTAAATACAATGCTGCTCTGAATATCAGGATATATGATTTTTACAGGGGCATACCGGTCAAACTATAAATGCAAATGAGGTATGAGAAAATATAAAGGTGTTATCATAACTATAGTGATCATACTGCTGGTGGTTGCTATCTGGTATTTCTTTATCAGGAAAAAAACAGCACCGGTTTCTTTTGAAACAGCCCAACCCACCTATGGACATATTGCTACCACCGTTACCGCTACAGGTACTATTCAGCCGGTAGATACCGTTGCTGTAGGTACACAGGTGTCTGGTACACTCAAATACCTGTATGTGGACTTTAACAGCCAGGTAAAGAAAGGACAGCTGCTGGGAGAACTGGATAAAGATTTATTCCAGGCACAGGTAGATCAGCTGAGAGCGAATGTACAGGTAGCGCAGGCGAATCTCGCGTATCAGAAAAACAATTATGAACGACAGGAACTATTATATAAGACTGGCGCCATCAGCAAAGCGGATTATGACGTAGCCCGCAATCAGCTGGACCAGGGCAAAGCGAATGTAGCCAGCGTAAGTGCACAGCTGGCATCGGCACTAAAGAATTTTTCCTTTACAGAAATACATTCTCCTATTGAGGGGGTGGTATTGAACAGGAATGTGAGCGTAGGACAAACTGTAGCGGCCAGTTTCAATACACCTACCTTATTTGTAATAGCAAAAGATATTACCAAAATGCAGGTGGAAGCCAGCGTAGATGAAGCAGATATTGGTAGCGTCATGGACTCTCAGCGTGTAACCTTTACCGTGGATGCTTATCTGGAAGATGTGTTTGCAGGGCGGGTGCAGGAAATCAGGCTGCAGCCTTCTGTTTCTGCTAATGTGGTGACCTACAATACTATCATCAATGCACCTAATGATAATAAGAAGTTAAAGCCAGGCATGACGGCTAACGTAACCATTTATACTGCAGAGAAAGATTCTGCCTTGCTGTTGCCTGTAAAGGCGCTCAAGTTCAGACCGGATTCTGCACAGTTAAAGGATTACATCATACAAAGTGCTGTACGTAAAACGCCGGCGGAAAGAAAAGATACCACCGGCAGAACATTTAAAAGTACTGCGCGCATTGGCTCTTCCAACTATGTATGGCTGTTGCGTGGCGATACACTGGTACAGAAGCGTATCAGAACGGGATTAAATGATAATACACATATCGAAGTACTGGCAGGGATAAACGAAAATGATGTGGTAGTAGTGGGCGTAAATGCTGCCGGTACTGTAGTAGCGGCGGGAGGTACCAGTAGTCCGTTTTTACCAAAAATGGGAGGGCGTAGACGATGAGCAACGGCAAAATATTAGAATTGCAGCAGATCAAGCGTGAATTTGTGATGGGCACAGAAATCGTGCGTGCCCTGAAAGGGGTCACCTTTGATGTATTTGAAGGAGAGTTTGTCACCATCATGGGCAGCAGTGGTTCCGGTAAAACTACCCTGCTGAATATCCTCGGATGTTTGGATAAACCTACTTCCGGGAATTATCTGCTGGATGGTATCAATGTGAGTAGTTTGTCGCGCAATGAACTGGCGCGGTTACGCAATCATAAAATAGGCTTTGTATTCCAGGCATATAACCTGCTGCCCCGTACATCTGCCCTGGAAAATGTAGAACTGCCTTTGTTTTACAATCCGGAGCTGACAACCAAAGAACGCAGGGAGCGGGCATTGGGAGCACTTGGGTCGGTGAAGCTGGCAGACAGGGAAGGGCATACACCCAGTCAGCTTTCCGGCGGACAGCAACAGCGTGTAGCGATTGCACGGGCTTTAGTGAATCACCCGGTGATGATCCTGGCAGATGAGGCTACCGGTAACCTCGATACCCGTACTTCCTACGAAATCATGGCGCTGATGCAAGAGCTGAATCAGCAGGAAGGGAAGACGATCGTGTTTGTAACACATGAGCCGGATATTGCCGCATTCAGCAGCAGAACGGTGATGTTGCGGGATGGGAAGGTGGTGAAAGATAGTAAGAATGAAAACGTACGTTCGGCAAAAGAAGCCCTGGCATCTTTGCCGCCGGCAGAAGATTATTAATTAACCCGTAAGGATGAGTGCAATTAATCTCATAATGATCGCTTTAAGGGCATTGCAGCGGAATAAACTCCGCGCATTCCTGACCATGCTGGGCATCATCATTGGTGTGGCCGCGGTGATTGCTATGGTGGCAATAGGAGAGGGCTCCAAGCAAAGCATTCAATCACAGCTGGGTAATATGGGATCTAACATGATCACGATTTTGCCCAGTAGTAATGTGTCCGGCGGGGTAAGAATAGGTGGCACCAGTTTTCAGTCGCTAACCATCGTAGATGTATTGGCCATACAGAAAAATGCGGAATATGTAAATGGCGTATCGCCGGTTGCCTCTACCAAAGGACAGGCGATTTTCGGCGCACTGAACTGGCCTACAACGCTGCAGGGCGTGGCACCTTCTTATTTTGACATCCGTAAACTTACGGTCAGTGATGGTATTAGTTTCTCCGATGCAGATGTGGCTACGGCCGCCAAGGTATGTTTATTGGGACAAACCGTGATCAACAACCTGTTTCCCAGTGGTGAAAGCCCGGTAGGAAAAGTTATCCGGCTGAACTCTATTCCCTTACAGGTAATAGGCACATTGGCGCCTAAAGGACAAAGCTCCTTCGGACAGGATCAGGATGATATCATTCTTACACCATATACCACAGTACAAAAGCGTATCCTGGCCACTATTTATTTTCAGAGTATTTATGCCTCAGCGGTAAGCGAAGGTGCATCTGAAGCTGCGACAAATGAAATTATAGATATCCTGAGAACCACGCACCGGCTGCGGCCAAGCGATGAAAATAATTTCCAGGTAAGAACCATGGAAGAGTTGATTAAGACACTGAGTTCTACCAGCAGCCTGCTAACCATCCTGTTAACCGCTATTGCCGGTATTTCCCTCGTTATAGGAGGTATCGGTATCATGAATATCATGTATGTATCAGTAACAGAACGTACCCGCGAAATAGGCTTGCGGATGTCTATCGGCGCACGTGGAATTGATATCTTACTGCAGTTCCTCGTAGAGGCGATTATCATCAGTATTACCGGCGGCTTAATAGGTGTGGCATTGGGTATTACTTCTGCCAAAGTAATTACGCTGACGTTGGGCTGGCCTACTATGGTATCTGAATCTTCTATTATCCTGTCTTTTGTGGTATGTGCGTTTACAGGTGTGTTTTTTGGATATTATCCGGCGCAGGCCGCATCCAGACTGGATCCTATTGAGGCATTACGGTATGAGTAATGACCATTTGTCTACTGATTACAATCACAAAGCGTAGCGATTCCTTCAGCTATCCATGTGCGGAAAGCACTTTCTTTTTCAAATTGTAAAAGGTTCAATGGTTTCCCGGTGATATCTTCCAGGGAAAAGCCGTCTGCATGTGTTTCTACGGCCTGCCGGGTAGCGATTTCCTGTTCCCCGGAAGTGGCGCCGAGTATTTTTCTGAATTCAAATACTACACTGTCTGAAGTATCGTTGGCGTGGATCACCGCCACAATAAACTCGTATTCCCCGAATTGTTGCAGTGCAGTGATGGTGCGGGTATTTATTTTGTAGCAGGTGCCTGGTGTGAGTTGCATAAGCGGATGTTTAACGATGATATGAATATACGGAACAATTACTATCTTGTAAACATGGAATTAACCTCTCTTCGAATGTTGTTAAACCCTGTAACAACTGCAGATATCGCTGCTATACACCGGCTGCATAGTATGCCGGAAACGGATGAATATAATACGTTGGGTATCCCTGCATCGGTGGATGTTACCACTGCCGTGGTACATGGATGGTTGAGTGATGCGGATCAAAAAGTATGGCGTATAACGTTAAAGGATACACGGGAATTTATTGGCTTGATTGCGATGAAGTTTAAAGCCGCTCGTTTTAGGAGTGCGGAAGTATCGTACAAGATCGATGCAACCTATTGGGGCAAAGGTTTGGCCACTGAGGCGGTGGAAGTATTGCTGCAGTATGCTTTTAATAATTTGCAACTGCATCGGGTAGAGGCTGGTTGTGCGGTAGATAACGTAGGTTCAGCGCGGGTGTTGGAGAAAGTGGGTATGCAACGGGAAGGCTGTAAGCGCAAGGTATTGCCCATCAGGGGCAATTGGATAGATGGTTTTACATATGCTATACTGGAAGAAGATTATAAGCAACAAAAAGGCCGGTAGGTTTCCCTGTTCCGGCCTTTTGTATATTATTCTGATGGAAAAATTAGTCTTTCTTCTTATCATGTATTTGTGATTTCTTCAGATACACTTTCTTTCCCTTTCCGTTCACAATATATTTCTGATCTTTCTTATTGATGTAAACGGTTTCACCGTTTGGACCTTCCTTGTCTTTGTACACTTTATCCGTTACTGCGGAGGCGCCTTTTACAGCAATAGAAGCGGTTTTATTGCCTATTTTTTTGGCGGTACTGTCAATGCCCTGAGCAAATGTATGTTGGCCAGCCAGGGAAATAACTGCACCAAGGGCGGCAGCAAATAAGAATTTTGAGATATGCATTGGAGTTTTCATGTTGTTACTTTTAATGTTTAATAAAATGATTGCCTGTTTGTAGGTTAATTTCAACAATAATGCCATATCATTTGTTCTATGACAGCCAGTTTTTTACAAATATAATTTTTGCTGTATTGGCGTGGCAGACCGGGGATTTTCCCCCCATGGGATCCATTTTATTTTCGTATATTCATGTCCGGTAACCCAATACCTGTGAAGTCAACGATTAAAGGTCTGTATCTATCTGTTCCTACACCTTGCGAGGAGAATTGGACTCAAATAACCTGCACTGCGGCCGGAAGGCACTGTAGTAGCTGTGAAAAACGGTAGTTGATCTCTCCTTAATTATCCGATGCTGAAATTTTTGCTGTTATTAATAACAGTGAGGGGAATGTTTGTGGCAGACTTTCCGATGATCAGCCGTATAGAAAAGTGACGCCTGCGATAGCAGCGCGTTGCCAGTTTGTGTCCGCTATAATGATCACAACAGGACTGGGAGTGGTATTGCAACTTCAGGCCATGCGAAAAAAAAGAATTAATGTGTGTGGAAATGGGGGCTACTCCCGCATCATCTGTTGGAAGTGCATCAGCCGTTGATATCACCTTCACCTGAAATCCGCAACCTGCCTGAAATAGGAGTAGCGGGAGTATCTTAACATGTTAACAGAACCATAGCAATGAAGTCAAAACAAGCATTGTACCTGTCTCTTCCCACTCCGTGTGACCAAAGCTGGAATGAAATGCGGCCTGTATCGGGCGGCAGGCATTGCAGCAGTTGCAGCAAAACCATCATAGATTTTTCTTTATTAACAGATGTGGAAATCTTTGCGGCCATTCACAACAGTAAGGGGACTGTTTGTGGAAGGTTTTCTGATGACCAGTTGAATAGAAGTATTACAATGCCTGTACCACCGCGGCATTCATTTGTTCCTGCTATGATTATGACTGCAGGTTTGGCAGTTGGTATCGCAACAGCAAGCCATGCTGAAACGAGAGGACTGGAACAAATTGAAATGAACATAGTGCCAACGCCTTTGGCCGATACCAGCATTGAGGCTAGATCTTATGGTTTACCAGAAGTAGTGGTGGTCGCATATGGGATTAAGAAACGCACATATACTGCTGGTGTGGTATGCGTGACGACTAAGGAGATTAAACCGCTGGTCCAACCCCTGGCTGCCCAACCGATTACTTCCAAGGAGGAGTCCGTGCCAGGAAATAAGAAAAGGAAAAAACGATTCCTTTTTTTCTAATGAATAAAGATTCGCGTCCGGCAGCCACGCGATCATTCACTTTTTCTATATAACGCGCAAATAAAAAACCTCCCAGGCTGCCCGTAGCCCGGAAGGTTTTACCCGTATGTGTCTGCCATATAGTTGACAGTTCTTCCTTCTGATATTAATTACCCCAGAAAATATCTTCCTGCTGTATATCCGCAGCATATATCTTAGCGGCGATGATTTTGCCGTCTCTCACCGTATATACGTCTACGTTATCGGTGTGTAATTCTGCGCCTGGCCTGCTGGCTTTCCAGGTAAGTACTACAGAAGCCTGGTCGCCGTTTACTGCAATGGTTTTAATATCAGCGAGGGACATGGTATTCTGTGATACTTCAAACATACCACCTACCATCTGGAATACTTCCCCACTGGACTTTTTAGTGCCGGAGAAACGGTTGCTGCCTGGCTGATCCCAGTTGATTTCAGGGTGTAATAAGGCGCCTAATTTTTCGAGGTTTACCTGTTGAACTGCGTTTACAAATTCAGTAACTACCTGTAATGTTTGCTTTTCCATTTTTATAAATTTTTAGTTTGTTGATAAATTGATAATGCAAAGCTACTCCGGCGTACTCCTTTATCATTTACCTTAACACGACAATTACTTACCATTTAACGACAACCTGTTTTTTGTAAACAGGGAGATGAATATCTTTATAGTATGAAACAGCTGGTATTAAGTATGATTGCTTATGCGGTGCAGCGGGATGTAGATGCCACACAGTTATGTAAACTGGCAGGCATTGATTTGACAGCACTGAAACGGAAAAATGCGGCGCCGGTAACCGCGCAGCAATTGCAGGACCTGTGGTTAAATGCCAGCAGGCTCACCAATGATCCCCTGTTTGGGCTTCATTTTGGGGAAGCGCTGCAGCCGGCAGCTTTGGGTACGGTAGGAGAGATTATACAAAGCAGTGCCACCGCCGGAGATGCATTAACGCATGCGGCAGCCCTCACTCACCTGGTAACAGACGAGTGCCGGATAGAAATACAACGCTCCGCCAAAACATTTACCGTGAAACTGTTGCCGGCAACTGACTATGGTGCTACACCCCCTTATGCTTTCCGGCAACTGATAGATTTACTCCTGGTGCTGGTTATCCATGAACTGGATGGATTGCTGCTGGAAAAAATTGTTCCGCAGGCAGTACGTTTGGCCTATACGGTTCCTGATCCGGTGGAGTATGAACGTGTTTTTCGTTGCAAGTCCTCAAAACGGGCGGGAGAGTATGTGCTGGTATTTGATATCAAATATTGGGATGAACCGCTTTTAACGGCTAATTATGAATTACAGAGCCTACTATTGCAAAAGGTAAGCAGTATGTCCCAGCCTGCGGCTCAGCCGCAAACACTGCAAATAAGGATTTACAACTATCTCCTGGCCAATTCTTACCTGGGAGTTTCCTCACTGAACGATATGGCTGCCAACTTCAATATCAGCCCACGCAGTTTGCAGCGGAAACTGAAGGAAGAAGGAGTGAAGTATCAGGATATTGCAGATGCTGTAAGGCGTTCATTAGCGGTGTATTATATATCTTCCGGTAATTATCCTTTGAAAGATATTTCGTGGATGCTTGGTTATAATGAGTTGAGTGCGTTTACAAGAGCATTTAAGCGGTGGACGGGTAGTACACCAGTCAATTATCAGTCGTTGTAGTTCAGGAAGGTATCTTTGTGTACAATGCCCCATTTCTTCACAAAAATATATTCTCCTTTTTCGAGGGCGGTGATGTAGTCCTGCAGCCATTCTTCAAAGGAACCGGCTTCAATAACGCGGTGACCGTCGTCATGCCATAGTGTAATGATCTGCCCACGTTTCCCTTCGGGAGCCGGGTCAAGGTCTATACAAAGGTGATTGCCGAAGCCATCGCTGGTAAATGGTATCCACAAAGGATTCCACCAGTCGTTTTTGATGCCGGTGTCTGGTGCGGCAAGAATAGGTTCATCATGCCAGGTAAAATTGCCGGCGTCCAGTTGGTCTTTCCAGTGTTGCCATTGTACAATAATGTCTTCTACTCCCAATAGCTGATCTGCATCTACCAGTCCTGCCCTGGCTTTCTGTTGTCCGTTGTGTATGGAATAAAATGCTTTGAAAGAGGCCGGCAGGGCCGTTCCTATTAGTTTTTCAAGTGACTCCACCGCCTCAAAGGTAACGCCGGGATGAAGGATGTTGAGCAGTCTTGGGGCATGCTGTTGCATCCAATTCTCCCATCTGGTCCAATATTGCTGCATATGGTATGGGTTTTAACGACTATAAAGATGTGAAATTTTATCTATAATTTTATTCATTCTTCGCAGATGTTTTTTATAAGGTAATTATCAATAATTTTGTAGCTCTTGAAAAGAGTACAACATCATTAAAAGTAAATAACTCCTTTATGGTACAGTTACCTAAATTTCTGATTGCAGACGATCCTGTAACAGATCCGGAAAATGAATATATTTTTCATACCGAAAAACCCCGCTTCTTCGCCAAACGTGTAGAAGAAGATGAAGAAACTGCCTACATCGATATCGTTCACGAAATTGATAATGTAGAAGAGTTCTATAAAAACACACCGGAGAAGAAACAGGAACTGCTGGAACAGCTGGAAGAATGGTACTTCTCTTACATGGAGTGGCTGGAAGATGACGGTGAGGAAGAAGAGGACGAAGAATAGTAACAACGAAGGAATTATAAAAAAGCGTCCGTCTACAACGGGCGCTTTTTTATGTCCGGCTTAGTTTATCGCCGCTTGTAACTCTTTCCTGTAGGCAGACGGATTTACGCCCTTGTATTTTTTAAACATCCTGTTAAGATGACTTTCGTCTGTAAAGCCCAGCTCATCAGCAATTTCTCCCACCCGCATGCTGCTGTACTGCAGCCTTGTTTCTACCAGCTTTAACTTATACTGCGTAATATATTGTTGTAAGCTATCGCCATTATTACGCTTAAAATACTCACTTAGATAAGTAGGCGAAATGTTAAAATCAGATGCAATCTGCTCTGCGCGCAGCTTCTCTGGTGAATAGATATTTTCGTGTATATAATGCAGTATATTCAGGGAGGCTTCGTGCTTCGTAGGATGTTTGGGCTGTTCCGGCATCTGCAGTAATATATTCCTGGCAATGACCATGATCATGGTATTCACGATCTGTTGGGCCATTTCCCGGTGATACGGCTGCTGATTGACCAGCTCCCGGGTCAACGCTTCCACCAGCGATTTTACCAGGGGCTTATCGTTTTTGTTTTTTAAGATGCAGCCCGGCATATGATTGTGATTCTGGAAAATGAACTCCAGTTGCTGTATCCATTCTTTTTGCTGATTCTTAAGGTAGATGTTATTGAAGCGGATGAAGAAGAATTTCGTGCTTTCCTTTACATCAAAAGAGTGACAGTCCTGCGGCATTACCAGGAACAGTTTACCCGGACTGTAAGGCAGCTGGTTTTTGTTAACACACTGTATGCCACTGCCTTCCACAATGTACACGAGTTCAAAAAAGTTATGCTTATGAGGATCAATCGGGCATTCAGAACATTCCCGGTATTCAATCTCAAAAGGCTGATATAAGTTCTCTTGTAGCATACCCGCAAAAATACAGAATGATCCTAAAATTGTACAATTTTATTTGCCAGGTTCCTATTGATCTTTGCTATATAAACTCATACAAATGGAAAATAATGCGATTGTATTCTTTTTGCTCCGCCTGACAGTAGCCGCCAGTATGTTTGGCCACGGTTTGGTAAGGCTCCCCAAACTAAACGGCTTCAGTGGCTGGATGGTAAAAAGCTTTGAAAAATCCATGCTGCCCAATCTGCTGGTAGTTCCCTTCAGCTATGTATTACCCATTGCGGAATTCATCATCGGTTTATTGCTCCTGCTGGGCTTATTTACCCGTGGTTCTCTCATAGGTGGCAGTGTAGTCATGATAGTGCTGATATTCGGTACTGCTATGATTGAAAACTGGGAAGCAATACCTACTCAGCTCATTCATGCTGTCTTTTTCGCCGGACTACTGGCTTTTATTCAATATAACACCATCGCTGTTGATCATCTCATAAAAAAATAATGGCTACAAGAAAAGAATTCCTGAAAACAGCCGGCCTCGTTGGATTGGCCGGCATGGTAAGTCCGGGCGCTGTCATTGCACAGCCTGACCATCGTCCTGCATCGAAATCTGGCCCTGGCTGGGCAGATGGCTCTCGTCTCGTAGTGTCGGTATCTATGCAGTTTGAAGCCGGCGGACAACCGGAAGAACGCCCGGAAAGCCCTTTCCCGCAAAATATGCACAAGGGATACAAAGACCTGCCCGCGAACACCTGGTATGAATACGGTTACAAGGAAGGTATACCACGTATGCTCGATAACTGGGATAAACACGGCATCAAAGTTACCTCACATATGGTAGGCAGCGCAGTAGAAAAGAACCCTGCCCTGGCTAAAGAAATTGTGCAGCGTGGTCATGAGGCGGCCGCACATGGCCGCGACTGGTCATCGCAATATATGATGCCGTATGAAGAAGAAAAGCAATTCATACAGGAAGGTATGGAAGCTGTGAGAAAGGCCACCGGCGTTACTCCTGTAGGCTACAATGCCAACTGGATGCGCCGTAGCGAAAATACCCTCACCATACTCCAGGAGCTGGGATTTCTGTATCATATCGATGACCTGAGCCGCGATGAGCCCTTTATCACAAAAGTGAATAACATTGATTTTGCAGTAGTGCCCTACACGCTGCGCTGCAATGATATTCAACTGGTCGCCGGACAATGGTTTTCTACTGATCAGTTTCTGCAACAGGTAAAGATGGAATTTGACCAGCTGTATGAAGAATCTGCCCGGCGCCGGCGCATGATGTCTATTAGTTTTCATGATCGCATAGGAGGTACCCCTCAGCTGGTGAAGGCCACCAGTGAGCTGTTTGCCTATATGAAACAACATCCGGGCGTAGTATTCAAACGAAAAGACGACATCGCAAAAATGGCATTGACTGATAAACATACCATCAGAGAGTAAATAAAAAGACAGGCAACGGGCCTGTCTTTTTATTTTGCAATGAATATTGTATTATTTTGTTGCCACGACACATATGCTATGAACGTATTTAAAACACAACCCGAAGGCTTTGCTGTTATCAGAAAACAAGCCTTGCTCAGATTTGCACCGGTGATGTTGTTCGGGGTAATCGTTGTACTGGCCGCAAATTTCAGATCGGCAGCAGCCGGCTTTGATATGGAAACCCTCTTAATCACCTTCCCGGTCATGCTGCTTGCTGTGGTAATAGGTATTTCCAGAGGGATGAAGCGGAGAAGAAAATTATTCGATAGCTTCTCTATTGAAGTGAATGAAGACACTGTTATCAGAACCCAGGACGATACACCCGAGCTGGCGTTGAACCGCCTGGAAATTTCCAGCATCAGTAAAGACCATACTGGCGTGATCACTATCAGGGGAATGGACCAGTACGACGTGATCCAGATCCCCGCCGGCATGGAACGGGCAGATGAACTGGAAGCAGCGCTTTTGCGTATCATGCCTTTCTCAGAAGGAGAGCAGCGCTCACTGCTGGAACGTTTTGGCTGGATCACCGGTGTACTCGCTATCTTATTGATGGTGGTGATCAGATTTGTAGAAAATAAGATAGTAGTCATAATAAGTGGTGTATTGCTCATTGTACTGCTCATCTGGGGTTTTATAATAGGGTATCGTAACAAAAACGTCCCTGAGCGCTACAAACGCAGTATCTGGATCGCATTGCTGTTGATTGCAGCGGTGATCATGGCCATACTTATGAAGCTGGGATGGGTAAACGATTTTTGGGAGATGAATGCTTAACTTAACATTCCGGAAACTATACAAGCATGAGGAAACCTACACATCGGCCGGAAGAGAAAGTGATATTTAACAACCTGCTGGATCAGTACATCTATCAGGGGCTGCCTACTGAAAGCATTGATGCTAAAACGGATTTTACCATCCATAACCTCAAAGCTATTCACGAAGAACTGCCTTATACCTCTATTGTATACAGAACCAATTTCTTTTCTTTTGTTTTTGTGAAAGATGCCATCGGCAGGTATACTACCGATGAGCAGGTCTTTAACACATCTCCTGGTACTATTTACTTTACTAATCCGGGGCATTTCAAATCATTCGAATGGCAGCAGATTGAAGACGTACACCTGATTACCTTAAGTGAGTCCTTCCTGAAAGAAAATGTGCATCCGAAAATATTTGAAGAATTCCCTTTCCTGCTGGCGGAAACGGTACCACCCAGGGTATTGAAGCCGGGAGTGTTCGCGGAATTTGAGCAATTATACGGGCAGATAGAGAAGGAGTATTTGTCTACTTCTCCCTATAGAACACGGATGATAGGGAACCTGTTTGTAGTACTACTGCTTAAAATAAAAGAATATTTCTGGGAAGATTATAACCCTATCTATGAAGGTAACCGCAGCTCCCAGATTGTAAAAACATTCAAAAGAACGCTGGAGCAGCACTACCGTGACCTGGTAAACGGAAAAGCCGAAAAGGTATACCGGGTGCAGGACTACGCCGATGCACAACACCTCCATCCCAACTACCTGAGTAATGTAATCAAAAGCAAAACAGGTAAGCCCATAGGTACCTGGATAGCTGAAAAAACTATTGCCGAAGCCAAATCCCTGCTGCAAAACTCTACTGCCTCCATTAAGCAAATCGCCTCACAGCTGGGCTTTACGGAGGCTACCCACTTCAGCAACTACTTCAAGAAACAAACCGATATTTCCCCCGTTTTATTCAGAAAACAACACGGCAACACCACATCTTAGATATTTGTAACTAATAGTGTAATTCTTATACTTTTTGGCTCCGCGAATATTTCACCTTTGTTCTATCATTTAAAACAAAGAAATATGAGCACTTTAAAAGATAAGATTATCCTGGTAACTGGTTCTTCCAGGGGCATTGGCGCTACTATCGCCCGTCAACTGTCTGCTGCCGGCGCCGCCGTAATTGTTAACTATGCCGGTGGCAAAGAAGCTGCTGAACAGGTAGTAAATGATATCAAACAACAGGGGGGAGAAGCCATTGCCATACAGGCAGATGTAAGCCGGGGAGAAGAAGTAAAAGCCTTGTTTGACGCCGCCATTGCGCATTATGGCCGTATCGATGTGCTGGTAAATAATGCTGGTATTATGATTAACAAATTAATCAAAGATACCACCGATGAAGACTTTACCCGTTAGTTCGATATCAATGTAATAGGTACATTTAACACCATGCGGGAAGCCGCTACCCGCCTGGCCGACAAAGGGAGTATCATCAACTTCTCTACTTCTGTAAATCGTATTATGCTGCCTACCTATGGTACTTATGTGGCTACCAAAGCAGCAGTAGAACAATTAACCCGCGTATTTTCCAAAGAAGTAGGAGCAAGAGGTATTAATGTTAACTCCGTTTCACCAGGGCCTACCAACACCGAATTATTTACCAATGGTAAATCAGAAGAAGTTATTGCCCGCCTGGCCTCCCTGTCCGCTTTTAATCGCATCGGTGAGCCGGACGATATCGCAAAAGTAGTGTTGTTCCTGGCCAGCGATGAGGCCAAATGGATCACCGCACAGAATATTGGCGCCAATGGTGGTATGGCCTGATAATAAGTACCACATCAGCAAACAAGTCTCTCTAAAAATTGTTAAAATCAGATCACATGAACAGTTTAAAAAGTAAAGTTGCCCTGGTAACAGGATCCGCCAGAGGATTGGGTAAGGCTATCGCAGAACGTTATGCCGCCTTAGGAGCAGATATCATTATCAACTACTCCCGTGATAAAGCTTCTGCGGATGAAGTAGTGAGTAATATAACAGCCATGGGTGTACGCGTTATTGCCGTGCAGGCAGATGTAAGTAAAGTGGCAGACCTGGAACATTTATTTGCCACCGCCAAAGAGGCTTTTGGTAAAATAGATATCGTGGTGGCCAATGCAGGCATTGAAATGGTAGAAGTACCTGTAACTGATTTTACAGAAGAACAATTCGATAAAGTATTTTCTATCAATACCAAAGGCACCTACTTTACTATGCAACAGGCGGCAAAGCATGTGGAAAACAATGGCCGGATCATTTACATCGCCTCCAGCACCACGTCTTTCCCTGTGCCCGGCATGGCCGTGTATGGTGGTAGTAAAACAACGCCCCGGTACCTGGTAGATATTTTATCAAAAGAAATCGGGCACAAAGGCATCACCGTGAATTCTATTATTCCGTTTGCAGTAAATCATTCCGGTATCTTTGTGGACCCGGCAGCTTATCCTGAACTGAGAAAACAACTGCTGGACAGCTGTCCTATGGGCAGACTCGCAGAAGTAGAAGATGTGGCCAACCTGGCAGAATTTTTTGCAAGTGATTTATCATCTTTTGTATCCGGTCAGCACCTGCTGGTAAATGGCGGCGCTACCAACTAAAATTCAACAATCATGATACTCAAAGTACTCAACGCTGCACTCATCCTTTTTGCCGTATTTATGGGCCTGAAACAGGGCTGGGCCATGATTGGCAACAAGCCGGAAATGGTAACGATGTTCGGTAAATGGCATTTCAGTCCTACTGCTATTACCATCAATGGGATAGTAACCGTGTTGAGTGCTTTGCTGATCCTGTTTCCCCGGACCTTTCTTTTAGGTAACTTCCTGATGGCAGCCACCATTTTGATGATCATCTGTTTTCACCTGGCTGACCGGGAACTCAAAGGGGCGGCTATTGAACTGCCTTTCTTTCTCCTGAACCTGGTCATCATTTACCTGCAGCACCCACTCGCAAAAACGAATTAAATGAAAGCATTGCTTTATATAGCGCTGTGCTTATTGCCCCTGGCGATGAGCGCACAGCGCACAACTCCTCCAACTAAAAACAACAAGATGAACACAGACAAACTTACCAACGAAACTGTAAAGAAAGCCATTACGGCATTGCAGGCAGGTGATAAGAACGCCTGGTATGCATTATTTACCCCTGACCCGGAGTTGTTGGATGATGGAAATAAAATTGATTTTAAGTCGTTTTCAGAAGGCGCATTAGGGCATGAACGCTTTACCGGTATTGATAAAGTAGAAAATAATGGGTTGGATCTTTATGGTAAATTTCACAGTGATAAGTGGGGTGATTTTAAAACGTACTTTAAATTTCAGTTGAATAAGGAAGGGAAGATATCCCGGCTGGCGATAGGACAGGCGAGTTATTGAGGATTATAAAGCACCTGACTTGTCATGATCTTTGTTTCTATAAAAACAATACTATTGCAGAAAATATCATCATCATGAGAATTGAACTGACTAATGTAAATGGGAAAGGAATTGCTGAAATAATATCGGATAATATGGAAGTAAACAATACGGAAGATGCTTTGGATATATTAGGCAATTGCGGCTACCAGGGGGCGGACAATATCATTTTGCATGAGAAGAATATCATTCCGGATTTCTTTGATTTAAAAACAAGAATAGCAGGGGAGATCCTGCAGAAGTTTTCTACTTATAATGTCCGTTTGGCCATAGTGGGTGATTTCTCAAAGTACACCAGCCAGAGTCTGAAAGATTTTATCTACGAGAGTAATAAAGGGGGCAGGGTTAATTTCGTTAATACCGTAGCGGAAGCAACGGAGAAGTTAAGCCGATGAATTTACTAATGAAATTGTGATGGTAATTCTTTTATTCTTCTTGCGGGGATTAAAGTTCCCGCTCCATCAGGTATAGATCGAGGCCCTGGCCCCAATAATCTTTTTGTGTTTCTACCAGGTTGTAACCAAATTTCTCAAAGAATTTATATGCTTTTTGAGAAGTGGTTACAACCAGTTTTTCAATAGTTGGACCTGATTTAAAAATTGTCAGACAATGTTCGACCGCTTTTCTTCCCAGCCCGTGCCCCGTATATGCCGGATGAAATAATATCCAGGTGATCTGACCCACTTTTTTCTCCTCATTTACATAGTATCCCACACCTCCTGCAATATTATTCTCGTGTTCTATCGTGAAGTAGAGATGGGCATTTTCGCTTAAATATGCTTCATAGTCAGCCAGTTCCTTAGGATCAAAATATTCCGGCGTATTGAGCTTGAAAATTGTGAGTAAATCGTTTTTATCAGTTGCTTTATAAGCGCGTATCATGTGTTGTTGATTGGGTAGAGAATATACGCATTCTTATTTACAGAATGATAATTTAAAGCAAATCTTATATCGCCGGTCGCCGGGTCCTTTTTTTAATACCGTAATTTCCTGACATGGAAAGGAATCATGATAATTAAAAGCTGATAAATCTATTTTGTCGAAATCTTCATTGGCGATGGCCCTGGCAATAGTAATATGCGGCGTAATTTTTTTTGACGACCTGGGAAAGAAGGCGGCTAGTAGTTGCATATGAAGCTGGTGAATAGGAGCTGGGTTATTGATCTTTAATACCAGCGATTTGGATTGATCTCCATGCTTGAAAATAAAGCTTCCGCCCAGTACAATGTCGAAACCAGGACAAGACGATAGCACATTTTTTATCTGTTTGCGGATTCGTTCATCATCATCGGGAGCTGTGAACTTCAATAAAGAGATATGTGCAATTGACTTCAGATTGTTTACAGACAAGGAAATCTGGTTACCCAATGCCTCTTTTGCTGCCCGCACAACTTCCTTTATCCTTTCAATGGGAGAAAGAATAAGAAAGTAAGATGTGCCTCTGACAGGCACCATTTCATAATGGAATAAGCTTAATTGGTTCGGATTTCCATGACGCATATAAATGAACATTGAGGCATATAATAACAATGCAGGCATTCAAATGGTTGTGGGGGTAAGGTAATTTAGGCCTGATTGCATTACTTTTATGACACAGCTTTTTACTGCCTTAACATATACCCAATTATACCCATGAACTACAAAATCCTTCTACTGACAATTAGCCTGCTGTCTTGTGGAGAACATCAGGAGGCTGTAAAAGCAAAAAGCAGCGACACGAAACCTGTGGTTGTGGATGATGAAGCTGCCCTTTTCGCGGAGAAAAAGGCTTCTTTGGATCAGTTATTCTTACTAAACAGGGATTCGGCAAAATTCACTTCACAGGATATGTGGGGCTCTTTACTTATCGGACATTTATTCGACAATACACAGAAAGATGCAGTGCTCAGATATAAGGACAACGACACGGTTGCTAATATTATCGTTCTGAGACAGTCAGGCAAAAACTGGGATACTATTTTTTCTACGAAAATTTGGCCGGTGGAAACAGTTGTCTGGGACGAATTCATTGAAGTGGCTGACTTCAACGGAGATAATATTCCCGACTTGAAAATTATAAAGAATTTTTGGTATTATCATACGGGTGAAAACGCGGATCTATGGCTATATAGTAAGGATCACTTTACAAAAGTGGAAGGATTTGATAGCATCGTAAGTGCTACATATGATAAGCAAACGAACTTAATTTATTCCTATCAGAGTAACGGGTGTGCAGATATGGCGATGTACTTCGGTGTTTTCAAAGTTGTTGGCAATAAAGTGGTGAAAATTAAAGAGATGAACTGTAATTGTTGTCTGGAAACCGGTGACAGTTGTTCAATAGAAGTTTTTGGACAGAAGCCACATCTCGTTCCTTACAAGAAGGCTTATAAATATGTTCCGGCTTTTTACGCGGAAGGTGTGAAAGATAAATGTGAGATGGTACCACTAAATAACCAGATAAACAAGTAAAGCCAGTAGAGATACTGACTTTCCAATATTTGTACCATCTTTATTTCCGCCTTTATAATGTTAACAACGTGATACCGGTTACATCTACATCCCCGTTTTTTTTCAGGAACTCATACGTCATCCGATCTGCTTTACAGCCTATAAACCGGACCCATTTTAAGCTCTTGTTTTTAAAGTAGATGTTAATAAGCGTTGCGTTCTGGAATGTCACCATGTCAAAGGCGCAATTTTCAAAATAACACTCCTCCAATTTGCCCTCGAAAACGATATTTTCAATCTGCATTCTACTAAAAGAGGTACGATTCCACACTGCATTTGCAATTGTATTATTCGTAAAAACCCCGGATTTAAGATCCGCTCCGGTAAAATTGGCCGCGGAGAAATCGCAGCGGTTGATATGGCTTCTTGAAAATTCAGCTTCTTTCAGGGAACAGTTTTTAAATATATTGTTTTCTAAGTGAGAAGTCTGAATATCGCAGCTGCCGATATCGGAGTTTGAGAAGTCACAGCTCTCAACATGGTTGCTTTTTAGAATAAGCCCCGACAAATCTGAACTGATAAACTTGCAGCGCTCCATGTGGGAGGAGTTGAATTTTTCATGCAGATTTTTCGCCCCGGAGAAGTCAGCGTCCACCCAGTGTTCGCCTGACATATTCCATCTGGGCTTTTTGGGCTGGTTTCCGGATGGCAATTCAGCCGATTGCCCAACCGAGAGATCCACAGGTGCCACCTCAGTGGCTTTAGATGAGAAGCTTTCTGAAAAATAGTTAAGGTCAACACCCAGAATTTCCGCAAGACGATTAAAAGTAGTGATGTCCGGCATTGATTCTCCGCGCTCCCACTTTCCGACTGCCTGGGAACTGATGGATAAACGCAGCGCAAGTTGCGCTTGAGAAATGTCTATTTTCTTTCGCGCTTCGGCAATTCTATCGCCAATCATTTTAGTATTTAGCATCATCTCTTTATTTATTTTTTCGATACTACAAAGGTATTCTGAGGTATTTCCAGGATCAAAAAAAAGCAGAAACTTATGGTTGTATGTATGCTACTTATGGTTGTTATTGACAACGGTAAGTAGTGAATATCGCTGCTCATTACAATTCATGGGAAGATTTTGAGGGATGCGGTAAAGAAAAATGCTCAATTTAAGTTTTGCGAAGATTAGGTGAATATTGTTGTACGAATCTTTTCGTATATTGTTGGAACTTTATTATTCACTAACAAATCTCAAATCACCAGGTGATGGACACATCTATGATCTCACGTATTAAAAACATTGAGCGCCAGTTAAGAATATATCGGGCAGGTTGCATTATACTGCTTTTGGTAGTAGGGGCGGTTGTTTGCATGTCTACCAGGAGTAATGATGATATTTTGCGTGTAAAAGGATTAATCATTGAAGATGCACAGGGGAAAGCACGTATTATCATGGGAGCGCCGGCTCCCAAAGTGCCAGGAAGGATCCGTACGGATGATTTCACAGGTGTTGCCTATATAGATGAGAATGGAGCTGACCGCCTTACTTTCGGGAAAGAGCCTGATCCTATGACAGTGGGTGGTATCAAGCCCAGGTATGTAGGTGGCGTAGGCATCCTGATCCACGATAAAGCAGGTGTGGAGCGTGGTGGTTATGGTGTGCTGGACGATGATAGAGCTTTGTTGACGCTGGACTGGCCCAAAACAGGGGAGGCGCTGGCATTATCGGCTGATAATCATTTCGCAGCCATCGGCCTATTTCATTGGAGTAAACCTGGCGTATATCGGGAAGCGCTTACTATGGGTGTCATCAGAAAGTCCCAACAATCATTCCTAAAGATTACTGATACCGGTGGTACAGAGCAGCTGAGGGTGCAGACAGACAGTACACAGCCTCCACTGATCAAGCAGTATAATAGCGCAGGGAAAGAGATCTATTCAAGGGGGATTCGCTAGTATCATCACGGGCAGGCATATCGGCGAAACAGCCCCAGAATCTCAAAGTGTCAATCTCTGCATATTTTGGGGTAATGTTTTGGGTAATTTTTTACTTAATTCCCTTTATCTCTCTTAGTCGTTCTTTCCCTTGAAAGATAATCCAGTAATAGAAAACGCCCAATCTCAGTAAAGCTGAAATTGGGCGAGTAAGCGTTCTGGTAGCCTCAACAGGGATCGAACCTGTATCTAAAGTTTAGGAAACTTCTATTCTATCCATTGAACTATGAGGCCATACCCCATTTCTGGGATCGGGTGGCAAAAGTAAGGGTTTTAAATTAATATTTAAAGACTTTCTATATCTACTTTCCCGTTGGCAGGGGCATAGATCCCATCGATTTCTTTCTTGAATTTTTCCAGGATCACTTTCCGCTTTGCTTTCAGCGTAGGCGTGAGTTCGCCGGCATCGACTGTCCATTCATGGGGGAGCAGTACAAATTTTTTAACCTGTTCAATATGGCTGAAAAACTGGTTGTACTTGTCTACCGCTTGTTTGAAGAGGTCCAGTACTTCGGTATTTTTCACCAGCTCCTCGTTGGAGGTGGTGGAAATACCATGTTTGGTGGCCCAGTTACGCAGGTTGCCAAAAGAGGGAACAATCAGTGCTGCAGTGAATTTACGGTCTTCACCTACTATCATGATCTGTTCTATGAAAGGGGATTCCTTGAACTTGTTTTCAATGGGTTGCGGCGCCACAAACTTACCACCGGAGGTTTTAAACAGTTCTTTTTTGCGGTCCGTTATTTTCAGGAACTTATTGTCTATCAGTACGCCTATATCGCCGGTATGGAACCAGCCATCTTTGATGGCATCAGCGGTGAGATCGGGGCGTTTATAGTATCCAATAGTGATATTAGGGCCTTTACAGAGGATTTCTCCGTCTTCCGCCAGCTTAACTTCCACATTGCTGATAACAGGACCTACGGTGCCAAACATCCTGTCTTCCACATTATAGCGGTTTACGCTGATAACGGGTGATGTTTCTGTGAGGCCATAGCCTTCCATGATAGGAATGCCTCCTGCGGTAAATATTTTCAGTAAGCGCACCTGGCAGGCGGCGGCGCCATTCACGATGCACTGTATATTACCTCCCAGGGCGGCGCGCCATTTGCTGAAAATCAGTTTGTTAGCCAGTTTAAGCTGCAGGTTATACCAGGCTCCCTGGTCCTTGTTGATTTCATATCGTTTGCCGATGTCTACTGCCCAGAAAAACAAAGCTCTTTTGATGCCTTTGAGTTCCAGACCGGTAGCCATAATCCTTTCGTATACTTTTTCCAGGAGTCGTGGTACGGTAGTAAAAATGGTCGGCTTTACCTCTTTCAGGTTATCGCCGATGGAGTCCATGCTTTCCGCATAATAGATGGGCACACCGGAGGTGAGATACAGGTAGGTGACCATTCTTTCAAATATATGATTCAGCGGAAGGAAGCTGAGGGCTTTCGCGTTGTTATTTACAGGCAAATAAGGCTGACAGGCCAGCACATTGCTCATGATGTTATGGTGACTGAGCATTACACCTTTAGGCGTACCTGTGGTGCCGGATGTATAAATAATGGTCACCAATTCTTCGGGAGATATATTTTTCTTTACGGTTTCTATCTGTTCAAAATCCGCTTCGTCGCCGAGATCCACCACTTCTTTCCAGTGTCTGGCGCCATCCACTTTGTTAAAGGTGAATATTTCCCGGATGGTAGGGAACTTATCACGCATGCCATTGATTTTGTTTAGGAGTTCTTTGTCGCTCACAAAGAGAATGCGTGCTTCTGCATCGTTTAGCACGTAGGCCAGTTCGTTTTCACTGATCGTTGGGTAAATAGGAGTAAGCACAGCACCTAATTGCTGACAGGCCAGGTCCGTGATCATCCATTCTGGTCTGTTGGGGGAAATGATTGCTATTTTATCTTTTTCTTCGTTGTGTTTGATTCCAGCCCGGATGCCCAGTTTGAGCAGGCCAGAACTGAATTTGAGGGTAATGTCCGCTACTTCTTTTGTACTATATTTTTTCCATTCCCCGTTTTCTTTGCCGGCTAACATATCTGCTTTAGGATAGTTAGCTAATTGGTAAGAAATCACATCAAATAGTCGTTGCGGTTGGTCCGTCATGCTGCTGTAATTTTGTTTTGGCTCAAATATGTCAAATGCGCGTGTGTTGTTGTTCTTTCAGCTTTTCATATTCTTTCAGTGTATCTCCGAAAGGGTCTTTATGATAGGCATTAAAGTATTGAAAAGATAATGCTATTCCCCAGCCCAGCGCTGGCCATACAGGCCACGGTGTGCCATTTGTTTTATCGCTGTCTGTAAGAAACCAAACAGCCCATAACCCCATATTAATAACGAGATATATGATAAGATGTGATTTGAATCCAGCCCTGGCCTTCGCTATACGCCAAAGTCGATCGTCTCTTTCTTGTGTAGTTTCCATTGAAGTCAGTTTTAGGTAATAGTGGTTGTACTAAATTTAAAATATTTTATTGGCTTCAGGGAGAAAAAAACGAAAAAAGCAGACTTAGCGGGTGGCCTTGATACTAAAGGTGATATTCACCTGAGAGTTGATCAGTTTGTCCTGCAGAGATTTATCTGCTCTGTAACTGATACCCCATTGGGTACGGTCGATATTGAAGTTGGCTATGGCATTGAGGGAGGTACTGCTGAAGGTTACCCGTGCAGGAAAGGAGATGTTTTTAGTAATGGACTTCAGTGTCAGGTTGCCGTTAATAATATGGGTGGCATTTTTTAAGGTGAGATCATCGCCCACCGCCTGATGGAAAGGTGCTACGCTGGTGATTTCAAAAGTGGCAACGGGATATTTTTTAACATCGAAAAACATTTCGCCTTTCAGCTCAGTTTCCAGTTTGTGTTGCATGGCGGTATCTGCTATGAGGTCGAGGTCTTGCAGGGAATTCATATTAATGATGAATTGTCCGCCGGTAATGTTACTGTCTTTGACGTAAAGGGCGCCACCGGCCAGTTTCAGGGAACCGTGATGTTTACCGGTTGGTTTGGTGCCTGTCCAGGTTACCTGGCTACTGACCGTATCCGGCAAATAAGCGTTGCCGGTACCTGTCTGTACGGTCTGTGCTTCCGTAATCTTCGCCTTGTCAGCTTTGGGCGCCTGTTCGCAGGCAATGATGCCAACGATAAAAAGTAATATTACACATAGCAGTTTTTTCATAAATACATGTATGCTTTAAAAAACAAGCGCCCCTTAAAACCGGGACGCTTGTTAATAGGTTTTACTATTCAGCCAGTTCCCGGTTGCCTACCCACACAAATCGCTTCACTATAAATTCCTGGTTGGTAAAACTGGCATTGCCTGCCGGATTACCGCCGGTAACGTGAAAATCAGAAAATGCAGCATGTTGATTTACCCATATAAAGCCAGTGAGATTGAAAGATACCGGGGTAAACACGCTGTTCATCTCTTCCGCAATCTTTTCTTTTGTATCTCCATCGGTGGTATAAGCACCGCAGGTAATAGCGCCATATTTCAGGGCCATTTGTCTGGCCAGTTGAATGCTATGGTCTGTATCTCTGGTTTTAATCAACAGGATGACCGGTCCGAAAAGTTCTTTTTCGTAGATGGCCGTATCTGCGCTGGTGACCTCTAAAATGGTAGGGGCGCATACCCTGGCATTGGCGAATTCTTCATTCACCACCGGCGTGCCTTCCAGTATTACTTTTCCGCCCAGGTGATGGGCTTCTTTAGCTCTGGCAAGGGTACTGTCGTTTTGTATGGCGCCTAATGTGCCGGCGCCCATCTTAGGGTGGTTGACCAGGCCTACTATGGCATCCTTAAATTTCTGCACTACTTCGTTAAAGGGTACCTGTCCATTATCGGTACGTACCCCGTTTTCGGGGATAAAAAAGTTCTGTGGCGCAGTACACATCTGCCCGGAATACAGGCTAACAGAAAATGCTAGATTCTGGATAACAGCATCCAGGTCTTTCACACTGTCCAGTATCACAGAGTTTACCCCGGCTTTTTCTGTAAATACGGTTTTGCCAGGTAGTGATTCAATGTAATTACCAAAGGGGCTACCTCCGGTATAATCTATTAATCTAACTTCCGGATGCTCACACAACTCTTTGGTGATCAGGTGTTCAGAGCTATCTGCTGCCAGCTGGCACAGGTTCGGATCATATCCGTTATCCTGTAATGCCTGTTGAATGGCACTAACAGCAATGGCTATAGGAAGTACAGCCCTAGGATGTGGCTTTACGATTACAGCATTGCCGGTAATCAGGTCAGCATACACACCGGGCAGGGTATTCCAAACCGGGAAGGTAGAACAGCCTATTACCAGGCCGGTACCCTTCGGAATGGGTTTAAATGTTTTGTATAGTTTGATACTGGTTTTGCCCATGGGCTTTTCCCAGGTAAGATTGGGCGGGTAGCGCTGTAACTCATGATATCCGGTGGCTACAGCCTCCAGTGCACGGTCATTGGCATGTGGGCCGGAAGCCTGAAAGCTCATCATAAAGCTCTGGCCGGTGGTATGCATGGTGGCATTGGCAATATCAAAAAAGTAGTCTTTTACGCGTTCCAGTGTTTCCGTGAGAATACCAGCTCTTTCTGATACGGCTACTTTGCCCCAGCTTTTCCCAGCTATGGCTGCTTTTGCGAGCAGGTCATTAACGGCAAAAGTGGGATAGGTAACGCCCAGCACTTCGCGGGTATAAGGAGATACCTCTTCTCCGCTCCAGCCGGTTTCGCCGGTTTGCAGTAGTTGTTTGAAAGGTTTCCCCAGCAGTTGCTGATAGCTCTGAACGCCCTTGGCATGGGCATCTTCGCCGTAAGCTTTAGGATGCTCCGGATATTGCGAATAGAAAGTTCGTTCGTGGTTCGCTTTTACAGCGTTGTCAATAATGTTTTGGTGTTTGTTAACGAGCATATTCAGAATTTGAGATTTACAATTTACGGATTTAGTCATTCAGTTGCTACAGCAACTAAATGACTAAATCTATAAATCAAAAAATGTCTAAATACTAATATCCCGAATTTATCAGCGTAAACCTTCCGTCGTTATAATATTCGTCTGGTCTTGGCTTTAAAGGATTGTTACGTTGGTAGTTCAGGAATGCATCATAGTCCTGTTTATGTAATCCTATCCATGCTTTATAACCGGCCTGGTTGGCCGCAGGGCCAAAGAGCCACTGGTTGTAAGATTCAAACATCCCCTCCCGCAACAGGTTGCGTTGAAAATCGAAGAGGGCAAAAGGATATTTCATGCCATAAAAGCTAAACCAATCCAGCAGAAAACGGGTGCGTACCATTACCAGTACTTCCGGGTCTATTCCTCCTGTTACCACACTCATCTGCTTGCCCATACTCGTTTTGTAAGCTTCTACGAAGTCAGCGTTGCTTTTTTTGCCCTTTTTATCATCTGGCAGCATGGCATCAAACAGCGAAGGGTCATTGAATAATTTCTTATAAGATTCCAGCACAATGTTCCTTATTTCAGCCGTGCGGGTGGTAAAACTTTCCATATTCATGAAGGTTTCGCCGTATAATATGCACCACAAAGGGTTGTTACTGAAATCATATGTTTTGGTGGCATTGTAGTAGTTGCCTGGAAATGCAGGATCCTGTTCAATGCCTTTGATCCAGCTGCGTAATGCGCCATCGTACATTTTAAAGTTCATCAGCAGCGTGCCGTTGTCGTTGTATAACTCACCACTGTTAGGAAACTTTTTAAGTGCCCGCTCATACATACGCTGAGCGGTTTTCCATTCTTCCCTGCCTACATAGATATTACCGGCAATCTGGAAAGCCTGTACATCCACATCCCGGTGGTTCAGTAACGGCTCAACTACACTTTTCGCTTTAACAAGGTCACCTTTCAGGTAGAACGTAAAAGCCAGCTGTTTTTTATATTCATAATTATCCGGCTCTAATTGTAAAGCCTGGTTCAACACCAGGATGGCATTAGAATAGTCTCCACTGCGAATGAAGCCGGAAGCTGTATTGTACAACTCTTTGGCATCCTGTGCAACCACTACCTGTGAAAATAAAACTCCTGCAACTATAAAAGCTTTCAATAAAGATGACCGTTTGTTCATTCCTTGTCTGTTCGTTTGTTGTAAAAGTAAGGAAAATGGGGTAATGTCCCACGGATCAATCGATGAGCAGGCGAGGTAGGGGAAAGATAGCTTTTATATTAATTTATTTGTTTATTTGAATCAATGATGTCTTTATTGAAGAAAATAATCGTTACCCCGAAAATAATGACAGCCATGGCTATCACCGGCAGGAAGCCTGCCACCCTCGTTAACTCGCCCAGTATATTCAAATTATCTTTTTCGCCCATACTAAGGAGCAAAGAAATAAGACTGAGCATGGCATTAGAGATAAAAGTAAAGATCAGGCTACGGGATCTGTAATAAAGCCAGCCCAGGAAAAGGGAGATAGGCAGGTAAAGTAGTATGGACGTAGGATAAATATAGGGAAGCGCAGCTATCAGCGTAATGGCTCCCAGAGCTTTATTGACAGGATATCTTTTTAATAACCCATTCAGAATGATTCCCCGGAAAACGTATTCCTGCAGGGCTGGAAGAAGGAATATGAATATCACGCAATAGATCAGCGGATGACGTCGGGAGTATCCATACCCCATCCAGTCGAATGGACTGGTTTCAAGAAAATATTTTAGAATCGCCACAATTACATATAAAGCCGGCACCATCAGTAGCAACATCCATAAATTATTTCCCTGGGGAATACTTAAAGAGAGTGGGGGCTCGTTCCGCTTTTTTTGTTGGTTATACAGGTATAAGGCTAACAGCGCAACGGGTAGCATTACATTCAGCAAATATGCGGGGCGTACTAATGCCAAAAGTAGGAAAGAGGCATAATTAGCAAAAAATAAAAAAAGCGCCAGGCTGGCGAAAAAGAGCGCACCGCCAAAGACAAATGCTTGTTTCATGGAAGGATAAGGAGTTACGGTCAACTCAAAATCATCTTTCAGGAGATCAGGTTGCTGTACAACAGACATAGGTAATGGCGATATAGGTGAATAAAAAATGCCCCTGCCGGGATAAGCAGGGGCTATAAAGATATTAAATGATATGTGTAATCAACCCATCTCTCAGCTTGGGTTCAAACCAGGTACTCTTGGGTGGCATTACGTTTCCGCTGTCGGCAATATCAAACAGCTGTTGAATAGTCACCGGGAACAATGCAAACGCCACTTTCATTTCGCCACTGTCAACACGTTTTACCAGTTCACCTAATCCACGGATGCCGCCTACAAAGTCAATGCGTTTATCGGTGCGCTGGTCTTTGATGCCGAGCAATTTATCGAGCACATTGTTGGAAAGAATGGTCACGTCCAGGATGCCGATGGGATCAGTAGTATAGGTTCCTTCTTTGGCTACCAGGCGATACCATCTGCCATCGAGGTACATACTGAATTCATGCAGCATGGAAGGTTGTTGTGGCAAATGACCAATTTCTTCTACTGTAAAGTCATAGTCCAGCCGCGATAACAACGCTTCTTTGCTAAGGCCGTTCAGGTCTTTTACCACACGGTTATAATCCAGTATGGCCAGCTGGCTGGCGGGGAATATGGTGGTCAGGAAATAGTTGATTGGATTTTCTACGGATGTAATTTTTCCGGCTGCTTCCAGCTCTTTTTGCACCAGGCTGGCAGAGGCGGCGCGATGATGACCGTCTGCGATATAAGTGCAGGGCACTTTTTCTGCAAACAGGGAAGTGATATCAGCTACGGTCGCAGGCGTGTTGATCACCCATATGGTATGTTGGATCCCATCTTCTGCGGTGAAGTCGTACACCGGCTTATTATGTTCCTGCCAGTGATCTACCAGGGCATTGATTTCCGGCACATCATTATATGCCAGGAATACGTTGCCGGTTTGCGCTTTGGTGGTTTTAATATGGTTAATACGGTCCAGTTCTTTGTCCGGGCGTGTAAACTCATGTTTTTTGATGATGCCGTTATTGTAATCGGCAATGGAAGATACGCATACCAGCCCTGTTTGTGCGCGGCCGTTCATGACCAGTTTATAGATGTAATAAGCCGGCTGTGCTTCCAGGAAAAGTACGCCTTCAGTTACGAGGCGATGCAGGTTTTCTGCTGCTTTGTCGTACACCTGCTGGCTGTGGGTATCTATCCCTTCCGGCAGATCGATTTCGGATTTAGAAACATGATAATATGAATAAGGGTTACCGGATGCCGCAGCTTTTGCCTCTTCCGAGCTGAGTACGTCGTAGGGCCTTGATGCTACTTTTGCTGCCAATTCTTCTGTTGGCCTTAATCCGTTAAAGGGTCTGATAATAGCCATGATGAATGATGTATGAGTGAGGAGTAAATATAATAATAAAAAACAATGAATAATCATTAACGAATTACGGAGCTGCAGCCAGACATCAGTGAGATGATCTATCCGCAGCTCCGTAATTATCAGGTATGTAAAAATTTTTACGCCTTCTTCAGGGAGAAGTATTTCATGGCTTCTACCATCACTTCTACACTCTCGTAAGGCAGGGCGTTATACATAGATACGCGGAATCCGCCGGAGAGACGGTGTCCTTTGATACCTACAATGTCTTCTTTTTTACAGAATTTCAGGAACTCATCCTCCATTTCAGGTTTATCCATAATAAAGCAGGCGTTCATTTTACTACGGTCTTCCTTTACCACTGTGCCGCGGAACAGCGGGTTGTGGTCAATTTCATCGTAGAGTAATGCTGCTTTCTTATCATTGATTTTTTCAATGGCAGGAATACCTCCCTGTTCTTTTAACCAGCGGAGTGTCAGCATAGAAATGTATACTGCAAAAACAGGAGGTGTATTCAGCATGGAGCCATTTTCTATATGGTTCCTGTAGTCGAGTATAGCGGGTATTTTGCGCGATACCTTGCCCAATATGCTTTTGCGTATGGCCACCATGGTAGCACCGGCGGCGCCCATGTTTTTCTGTACACCTGCATAGATCAGCGAGTACTTGTTGAAGTCCATGCTGCGGCTCATAATGTCACTGCTCATATCTGCTACCAGGGGAACATCGGTAACAGGTGTCATATGCCACTGTGTACCATAGATGGTATTGTTAGTGGTAATGTGCAGATAACTAGCCTGGGGCGGGATGGTAAACTGCTTGGGAATGTGATTGTAGTTGCTTTCTTTGGAGCTCGCCACGACGTCGGCGAAGCCAAACAATTTTGCTTCTTTGATAGCCTTATTAGACCATACTCCGGTATCTACATAAGCGGCCGTTTCACTGCTTTCCAGCAGGTTCATTGGCACCTGCATAAACTGCGTGGTGGCTCCGCCATGTAAAAAAAGTACTTCAAAGTCGTCATCAAGCTGCATCAGTTCCCTCACCAGGTTGCGCGCCTCGTCCATCACCGCTACAAACGGTTGTGTTCTGTGGCCAATTTCCAGTATAGACATCCCTGACCCTTCAAAGTCAATCAGAGCTTTACTGGCCTTGTACAATACCTCGTTGGGTAATACAGAAGGACCTGCGTTAAAATTATGCACCTTCATGTTGCGATTCAGATTAAATTCATTTTTTGATCTTTCCACTTTGTTTTGGTTTTTCTAAGGAAACGGAAAAAAAACGGCACGGGTATTTTAAAACCTAAGGTGCGTGGTGTAGGATAGGCTAAAAGATGGTATGGGCAAAGATAAAATTTCTTTTCTAATTATTAAGTATTACCCTAAATATTTTAACCGGTTTACTCTTCCCTTACCCGTAGCTTACCCTCCAGCCATTGCTGTTGCAGCTTTTCCACCTCCTGTAACTCGTCCGTAGTAAGGGTTGTATGCGTCAGCTCCCGTAAAGATGGCTGCCCTGCATTTACCCACGCAGTATACCAGGCGGCGGCTACTCCTGCAATGGCATTTTTCATTCTCCTTTCTACCATGTCTCCCATGGAAAGATAATAAGCTTTCGTATAGTCATCGGCGTAAGTACGTACTAACAACCCATTTCGGTTTTCATAAGCGAAACGACGGCCCGGAGAAAATTGTTCACTTAATCGTTTTTCGTATAACAGCACTGTGTCTGCCTCCATTCCGCTTACCCGGATAATGTCCCAGATAAACTTGCGCGGCTCCGGAATATATTCCGCTTTGCCGGCCCAGTAATCAAACTCCTTATCAGCCAGTAACTCAGGAATGCGCGACTCCCACAAACCATGAATTCCCTGCTGACCGGTAAACTGACCGTTATGATTGGAGCAGACATGCAGCGGCACATGCGCATCCGCAATATAGTGCCCCAACTCAGCCGATAATCGCAAAATGCGCTGCTGGTCTTTTTCCCGGAAAGCTTTGGTGAGCATCGCCATCATCTTTTCCAGATGCCACGGCAATATGCCATTCCGGTTCAGCGAATCTGCCGTATAACGTGACACAGCATCTGTCCAGTTACGGGGAATATGATCATACGGAGGTTTGTCAAATAAATCAATATCGATGAAATGCCGGGCCCCTTCTGCAGCTACCGCATAGCGGCGCTTATCCGGATCCGTGGCGTGCACGGTAATGTACTCCAGCTGCGGCTTGTACAATATCATCATTTCCGGCGGCAAACAAAATACTGCCAGCCGGTTGATTCGCTGATGCGCAAAGAATCCCCAGGCACGGGCTTCTGCACATGATAATAACATTACAACAAATAATACGGAAATACGTATGTAGGCGTGGGTTAACATATGGCTATATTTTTTGGGAAGACGAATATAGCCATTTTCGCTTTTTCAAACCGACGGATAACCAGATTTTTTCCAACCGGAAAAACCATTTATCATCCGCCGGCAACGCGTATTAAATATTTGTTACGCCACCGCTTACGGCAAATTTCATCGCCTCTCCGGCAGATACATTTGTCAGCGCTTTCACCCTGTCTTTAGGCACCATAAACACTTTGCCGGTAATAGCATAGGCGTGCGGCACATATACTGCCATATATCCCTCCAAACCGAAATTGCTTACATCCGCCTGCGTAATGAATCCCATCTCCCAAACATCTACTCCGTAAATCTGTACCAGCACCGGATGATCAAATTTTTTCTTCTCACCTACAAACGCATCAAACACATCCTTGATAGAAGTATAGATGTACTTGATAAACGGTGTCCGCTCCAGCAGATGATCAAACAAGTCAAAAATCCGCCCTATGATAAAAGAAGAACTGAGATAACCTACTCCAATGATCAACAGCAATACCGCCGCGAATCCTACCCCTTTATATTTCAGAAAACTAAAAGAAGCGCCTTCCGGAATTAACTCTTTAGGAATGATATTATCTATGGTAACAAACGCCCAGTACAGTGTAAGCGCCGTAATCCCAATGGGCGCCAGTATGAGCAGTCCCTGAAAGAAGTAACGCAACAGTCTCGATGCAAATACTTTAAATCTAAGCTTTGGCGACATGGTTCATAATTAGAAGCGCAAATTAGTCAATAATGCGCGGAAAGTATAAAAGCCATGCATCCGCGCAATCATATCACACCCCCTCCCAATCATTTCCTGCTAAGTTTTTAACTGTTAACCTTTATAATATCAGTTTATTATTGAATGTTGCCACATATAAAAAATAATTACTGGAAACTTTGGAAGTTTGGAAAGTTTCCATAGTTTTGTTGTGCATAACAACAGGGTTATTGCTGTAAAACTATGGAAGCACAGGAACGTATTATGGACACGGCTTTCAGCCTATTTCGTCAATTTGGTACCCGCTCAATTACCATGGATGATATCGCTGAAAGAATGGGTATCTCTAAGAAAACATTGTATGCCCACTTCACCGATAAGGATGATATGGTCACTCAGACCATCAGCCGGTTCATAGAAGTGGTAAATGAAGAATGCCTGGCAGATCGCCAAAAATCCAGGGATGCTATCGAAGAGCTTTTCCTGGTAATGGATATGATAGATCGCCGGCTGCGCAATATGAATCCCGTCATTATGCTGGATCTCCATAAATTTCATACAAAAGCTTTCCAGGTTTTCGAGGAGTATCAGAATAACACGCTTGCTACCCTGATCCGGGAAAATATGGAAAGAGGCATCAGCGAAGAATTATACCGGCCGGATATCGACATCAGAATATTAACACATTACCGCATTCACGCCTGTATGATCTGTTTTAAACCGGAGCTCTTCCCGGGTGGATATGATATGAATAAAGTACAGAGAGTATTGCTCGAGAATTTTTTGTACGGTGTGGCTTCTCTGAAAGGATATCAGCTTATTGAAGAATATAAACAACTATCGCAAAATAAATAATACTATGCTATCAATCAAAAGGCTCACCAGTATGGCTTTTATGGTGTGGCTGCTGTCAGTGGCCATCAACGTCAGGGCCCAGCAACAGCAGAATCTCACCGAGCCAATCAGCCTGTCTGCCAAAGAAGCGGTAGACTACGCGCTGGCTAATCAGAGCTCCGTGAAAACTGCCAAACTGGATGAACTGATACAGCTGGCTAAAAATAAAGAGATCAGTGGTTTGGCGTTGCCTAATATCGCAGGAACGGGTTCTTATCAGTATAATCCAATGGTACAGAAACAAATGTTCAATGCCAAAAACTTTGGTTCTCCCGTTGATTCCTTTACTGCCGTATCATTCCAGCTCAAACACAATATGCTGGGAGAAGTAAAGCTTACGCAAACACTCTTTGATCCCAGCGTACTGGTAGCATTGCAGGCCCGGAAAACACTGGAAGTACTGGTGTCACAAGGCGTTACAAAAAGCCAGATTGATGTAAAGTCAGAGGTATATAAAGCATACTACAATGTACTCTCTGCCAACAAAGCATTGACCATTCTTACTGAAAATGTTAACTCACTGGAAAAAATCCTTGGTGAAACCAAAGAGATTTATAAAAACGGGTTGGCGGAAAAACTGGATGTAGATCGTCTCGTAGTGCAATACACCAATCTGCAGACAGAACAAACCAAACTCCGTAACCTGATTGAATTAGGTATCGCCTCTCTGAAATACCAGATGGGAATGCCACTTAAGCAGGCTATTATTTTGAAGGATACACTGTCTACTCAAAAAATTGTGGAAGATGTACTCGACATGGATAAATTCGATTACTCCCAACGTATCGAATACCAGTTGCTGGAAACACAGAAGACGGCGAATGAATATGATCTGAAAAGATATAAGATGAAAGGTTTGCCATCACTGCAACTGTTCGCATCTACCGGTGCACTCAGGGGTAGTGATAAATTCGATTACTTTCAGAGCCCGATGTGGTATGGTTACGTAAATACAGGACTCAATCTCTCCGTGCCCATCTTTACCGGCTTGCAGCGTAAGCGCCAGGTAGATCAGGCATGGCTGACCGTAAAGAAAAGTGAAGTGGCTATTGAAAATGCCAAGTTGGGAATAGACCTGGAAAGAGAACAGTCGGCCTCTACTTTCCGTAACAACGTACTCACCCTGGAAGCACAGGAAAAAAATATGGGACTGGCGCAGGATGTATATCATACCACCCAGATCAAATACAGGGAGGGCGTAGGTTCCAGCCTGGAAATGACGACTGCTGAAAATGATCTGCTCACTGCACAAAATAATTATTTCACTGCTTTGTTCAATGCGATCGTTGCTAAAATAGATCTGCTGAAATCATACGGCAAACTATAAGCTCAATTATTTCAATCACCATTCACTACTAATACCATGACCAAAAGATATTCTTTCCTGATCCCCTTCATCACACTCGTACTGGCTGCCTGCGGCGGTGGTGGCGGAAATAAAACGGAACAGCTGCAGCAGTTGAAACAGGAAAAAGTAAAATACAATGAAGACATCGACAAGAAAATTGCTGCACTTGAAAAAGAAGTAGGCAAAACAGATTCTGTGCAGAAAATGAAAGATGTCACCGTTACTGAAGTAACTGATACTTTATTCGAGCATTATATTGATGTACAAGGTAGCGTAGACGCCCGCGAAAACGTGAACGTTTCCGCCCGTGTACCAGGCGTGATCACCAGCATTTCTGTAAAAGAAGGACAAGCTGTAAGCCAGGGACAAACATTGGCCCAGGTAGATGACCAGGTGTTGAAAGCTAACATGGCAGAACTCCGCACACAGATGGAACTGGCCAACACCCTGTTTGAAAAACAAAAGAATTTGTGGTCGCAGAAAATAGGATCTGAAGTACAATACCTGAACGCCAAAAATCAGAAAGAAGGACTGGAAAGGAAAATGGCTACCCTGCAGGATCAGCAATCACAAACCCGCATCATTGCACCCATCAGTGGTACAGTGGATGCTGTGATCGCCAAAGTAGGTGATAACGCTGCACCGGGCAACCCGGCCTTCCGCGTAGTAAACGCCAATAACCTGAAGATTACTGCTAACGTGGCAGAAGCATATGCAGGCCTGCTGAAAACAGGCGACCCTGTAGTGATTGCATTCCCGGATATTAACCGCGAAATACGCAGCAACATCAGCTTCGCTTCCAGAACCATCGATCCGCTGAGCCGCACCATTAAAATTGAAGTGCCGCTGAAACCGGATAACGGCCTGCGTCCTAACATGATTGCACACATCAGGATCGTAGATTACACCGCTAAAAATGCAGTAGTAATCCCCGTAAGCGTGATCCAATATACTTTAGGCAAACCTTATGTAATTGTTGCACAAAATGCTAACGGTAAACTGGTAGCACAGCGTAAAACAATTGAACTGGGCCGCACTTATAATGACCGGGCGGAAATAAAAACTGGTTTGGGTAAAGGTGATAAAATCATCACTACAGGTTTTCAGGGGCTGAACGATAACGACCTGATTAAATTATAAAGCTGCTTCAAACAGCTAAAATCAAGTGTATGCAAGATAATCTCAATAAAGAATTTAAGCCTACCAGTTGGGCCATTGATAATAAGGTGAGCATTTATGTGGCCACTATTATCATTGCGCTCGCAGGTATTCTTTCCTATAATAGTCTGCCGAAGGAACAATTTCCGGAAGTAGTGTTCCCGCAATTCTATATCAATACCATCAATGCCGGTACTTCTCCGGAAGATATGGAAACAACGGTGACGAAACCTATTGAAAAGCAGTTGAACGGCATCTCCGGTGTGAAAAAAATCAAGAGTACATCCATGCAGGATTTCTCTGCGATCACCATCGAGTTCAATGCCAATGAAGATATTGAAGCTGCCCGTCAACGGGTGCGTGAAAAAGTGGACGATGCTAAAAAGGATTTGCCAACGAACCTTACACAGGAACCACAGATCGTAAAAATCGATGTGTCGCAGATTCCTATCATGAACGTAAACCTTTCCGGTGACTTCGACCTGCAAACTCTGAAAAAGTATGCAGATGATATGAAAGACCGTATTGAGGCACTCAATGAAATTACCCGTGTAGACCTGGTGGGTGAACTGGAACGTGAGATCCAGATCAACGTGGACAAATACAAAATGGATGCGGCCAAAATCAGTTTCGATGATATCATTCTCGCCATACAGGGTGAAAACATTACCATCTCCGGCGGTTTAGTGGCAATGGATGGTCAGAAACGTACCCTCAGTGTAAAAGGAGAATATAAAGATCCTGCACGGATTGGTAATATCGTTGTACGCGGACAGTCAGGTGCTACTGTATATCTCAGGGATATTGCCAATGTAGTGGATGGCTTCCTGGAGCAGGAAAGCTACGCCCGTTTGGCAGGTAAGAATGTAATCACGCTGAACGTGATCAAACAGAGTGGTAAAAACCTGATCGATGCATCCGATAAGATACAGGCAATTACGAAAGATATGCAGGAAAATTATTTCCCTAAAAATCTGAACGTAACCATCACCGCAGATCAGTCTAAATCTACCCGTGTAACCTTGCACGATCTGATTAATACCATCATCATCGGCTTCCTGCTGGTAACCCTTATCCTCATGTTCTTCATGGGAGCAGTGAATGCGATCTTCGTGGCACTGTCGGTACCTATCTCCATGTTCATCGCATTTCTGCTGATGCCCACGTACGGCTTTACGCTGAATATGATGGTGCTGTTCTCTTTCCTGCTGGCATTGGGTATTGTGGTGGATGATGCCATTGTGGTGATAGAAAACGTACACCGGATATATAATGAGCGAAAAGACCTGGGTATTGTGAAGGCGGCCAAGATAGCTGCGGGAGAGGTCTTCCTACCGGTATTCTCGGGTACGCTTACAGTATTGGCGCCTTTCGTTCCTTTACTTTTCTGGCCTGGCATCATCGGTAAATTCATGTTTTACTTACCGGTAACGCTCATTACCACATTGGGTGCTTCACTGATCGTAGCTTATATTATCAACCCCGTTTTTGCTGTTGATTTTATGGACCGGCATGAAGGGGAGAATCATCCCAAGCCGAAGTTCGATAAGAAATTCACGATTCTCTCCGCTGTGTTTGCGGTATTTGCGCTCATCGGATATGCCAATGGCAGCGTGGGTGTAGGGAACTTTGTGATCTTCCTTTACCTGGTCATTTTGCTGGAACGCTTCTGGTTAGGTGGCGTGGCACGTCGCTTCCAACATGGTTTCTGGCCTAAAGTGCAGGAGCGCTATAAAATTATCCTGAAGTGGTGCCTGCTGGGATGGCGTCCTGTGTGGATTGTGATAGCTGCTTTCGGTCTGTTGTTTTTCAGTATCGTGCTAACGGCTATACGAAATCCGAAGGTGGTATTCTTCCCGCAGGCAGATCCTAACTTCATATACACATACATAGAATTGCCGAACGGTACTGATCAGAAATACACGGATTCTATTACCAAGATTGTGGAAAACCGCATTACCAAAGTAGTAGGAACGAAGAACCCCATCGTGGAATCCATTATCTCCAATGTGGCCAAAGGTGCCGGTGATCCTTCACAGATGGATCTTAGTGTACAACCACAAAAAGGTAAAGTAACTGTTGCCTTCGTGGAATTTGGCGCCAGAAATAATCAGTCTACCGTACAGTATCTTGACAAAATCAGGGACGCTGTGAAAGGGATACCGGGTGCCAATATCACGGTAGAGCAGGAGCAGGGCGGTCCGCCAACAGGTAAACCAGTGAATATCGAAATCACCGGTGATAACTTCGATGAGTTAACCAATACTTCGTTCAGACTTAAACGTTACCTCGACTCCTTACAGATTGGTGGGGTGGAAGAACTGAAAAGTGATTTCGAAGATAACAAGCCGGAAATAGTGGTGAACATCGACCGTGAAAGAGCCAACGCAGAAGGGATCTCCACTAAGCAGATTGGAGGAACTCTCCGTACCGCCTTGTTTGGTGCGGAAGCTTCCAAGATCCGTGATGCGAAAGATGAGTATAAGATCATGGTAAGATTAAATGAGGCTCAACGGAATAATATCAACAACCTGATGAACCTTAACCTGGTATACAGGGATATGAATATGGGCGGGGCTATTCGCCAGGTGCCATTGTCAGCGGTAGCGGACATTCATTATTCCAATACTTATGCAGGTATCAAACGTATAGATCAGAAACGTGTTATTACGCTCTATTCCAACGTATTAACGGGTTTCAATGCCAACGAGGTAGTGCAGCACATCGAAACATCCTTGCATGACTTCACGCATCCTTCTTCGGTATTGATTAAAATGACCGGAGAGCAGGAAGACCAGCTGGAAACCATGAACTTCCTGTTGATGGCGATGCTGGGCGCATTTGGCCTGATCCTGATGATCATGGTAACCCAGTTTAACTCTATTGGCCGTCCAATGATCATCTTAATGGAAATCCTGTTCAGCATCATTGGGGTATTCCTGGGTTTCTCCATCTTTAAGATGAGTATTTCCATTGTAATGACCGGGGTGGGTATTATGGCGCTGGCGGGTATCGTGGTGCGTAATGGTATCGTACTGGTGGAATTCACGGATCTGCTGATTCAGCAAAAGATGCCGGTAAATGAGGCGGTAGTGGAAGCAGGTAAAACCCGTATGACGCCGGTCGTCTTAACTGCCATTGCTGCGATATTGGGTCTTATTCCGCTGGCAGTGGGCTTTAACATTGACTTTGCGTCATTGTTCAGTGAGTTCAAACCACATATTTTCTTTGGGGGAGATAACGTAGCGTTCTGGGGTCCTTTGGCCTGGACTATGGTATTCGGGTTGGTGTTTGCCACTTTCCTGACACTGATTATGGTACCGGTCATGTATGCCATGAACAAGCGTTCTATAGATGTATTGGATAAGTATAACATGCCACGGTGGCTGAAGTACGTGCCATTCCTGGTGTTATTTATAAAAATATTCATGAAACGGTCAGACGTAAGGATGTTACACGATCCTAAATATTTGTCTGCCAAGCCATATGATTTCTTTCCGGAACCAGAAGTAGAAGAAGAGCCGGTGAATGGGAAGAAAGTGGGTGGAATCTCCGTTAATTAAGTTTTTTTTCAATACAGTGTAACAGTTGTAGGTTAACAGTCTCCGTCCCGATTCTTCGGGACGGATTTTTTTTGTATATTGTAGTCGAATTGGTTTTTTTTTATTCCATTAACAAATTTTAACATTTGGAATGAGTGGCATTTGAATAGCCTTTATTACTTTTGACCCTTCAGACAGTTACACGTTACTAGCCATATACAGCC
>NZ_JBFTSK010000039.1:0-127081 GCF_056399985.1 Chitinophaga sp. 01L420 | reverse complement strand
GCCATATTCCATGCTGAAGTCCCGGAGGGTTTCCTCCTCCAGATAAACGGAGATGGTTTTGAACTCACCGTTTTCCGGTGGTTGCTTCAGGAACTTAATCAGGTTATTGCGGCGGATAAATCTGAATGCTCCTTCATTACAGACATGCGCATCCTTGCCGTCATTGAAAATGAGCGACCCGGAGATCTGGTAAGTGAACACATGTACGGGCACAAACTGCTCTCCCTCCCTGGTCCTGTTGACATAACAGGAGTAAACTATTTGCTTCGACATATGACTACAATATAATTGTTTTCGGCTTCACCTATTCTTCCTGTATATACGCTGCCAACCAATGTCCGATTGTTTAAAGTTAGCGTTTCGCGGTAATTGTCCGGCCTAATTCTGTCTCCAGGAAATTCACTGCGTCATCATGATCCGTGGAAATAGTTACCGGTAGCCATTCTTCAAATTCTGCCGTCCGCGCTGCATCCGCCTGTTTCAAAATACCTGCGGCCTCACTACCTAATAACAGGTGTACCGGAGGCGCCGGATGATCAACCAACTCCACCATCACCTTCGCTGCCTTATCGGGATCTCCTACCGGCACATAGTCCCCCTTTCTCAGGAAGTTAATCACCCAATCCACCGTAGATTCATATCCTTCTATTTTGGGTGCATAGGTCATAGAAGTACCACCCCAGTCGGTACGGAAACCACCCGGTTCCACGGACGTAACGAATATGCCCAACGGCGCTACTTCTTTTGCCAATGCTTCCGTAAAGCCGCTCAGACCAAACTTAGCCGCCTGGTACATCGTTAAACCCAAATTGCCTACCCGTCCGCCTATAGAACTGATTTGCAGGATACGGCCGGAACGCTGTTGACGCATGTAAGGTAATACCGCACGGGTAATCGCTATCGGCGCATAGAGGTTTGTCTCCAGTTGACTGCGGACCTGTTCTTCCGTATACGCTTCCGCAGCACCCGTGATGCCGAAGCCGGCGTTATTAACGAGTACATCTATCCTGCCGAAATGCGTGATGGCTTTTGCTACCGCCGCCTGTATCTGCACGTTATCTGTCACATCCAGTTGTATAGGGAGGATCTGATCTCCGTATGTAGCGGTGAGGTCATTTAATTGTTCGGGGTTTCTGGCGGTAGCCGCTACACGGTCGCCTTTTGCCAATACTGCCTGTGTGAGGCTACGTCCGAGTCCCCGGGAACTTCCTGTGATAAACSAAATCTTTGTCATAGTTTTTTTGTTTTTTGCTTTGACAAAGGTCGGTGGGAATTGGATGCGGGGTTTTGTTGTGGAGCTCAAATGTGGTTTGTTGGGGAGCTCAGGGTATTAGCTCGCTATACATTTGTTTATGAATGAAGTCCAAGTCTAATGCGCCTTAAAAGTTTAGAGAAAACGGGGTTTAAATTAAATGATTTGAGTTTAATATTCCATCGGACTTAAGCCGTTTACCTACTTCCTAAGGACAGCCATCAACTTTACAACAGCGTATTGTTTTGTGGTTGTGGAAAAATATTTAATTACTACATTTATGCAGCAAAACAGGTATGCGTTTTATAATGTACCCGCAGGTTCGGTGTTTTATCATCATGGAACGGATAATGCAGCCGCAGGTGTTTATATGGTTTTAAGCCGTAGTATTGTAGTACAGCCGACAACGTTAGTTGCTGTTTAATTTCCATTATCTCCATTATCTGCCAGCTTTTTAATAGTCATTACGCCATTCTCAACAGTTACTTCAATCGGATCTCCTACATTAAAACCACACTTTTCCATCCATAAGCCACCCAGCCGCAGCCAGGCTACATAACGATAACCGGAACGGCCATCGGGATAAAGTTTATCTACTTCCTGAGCCCGGCCATGAACTTTACAACGGCGTATTGTTTTTGTCTGCATGTGGAGAATATTTAATTGCTACATTTATGCAGCAAAATAAACGTTTATGTAGCATACAAACAAACTTATTTTTCGCACATCGATCCATACAAGTATCAAAAGCACACCAAAACTGCTACAGATCAGCTATTTTTGTCAACCTAAACAGGCAATTATGTCTCAAAAAAACAATCTCGGTAGCCGTATACTTGAACTACGTAAAGCTAAAGGCTGGTCACAGACGGAACTGGCTGATAAAGTAGATATTTCTTACGCCCAGATTGGACGCTACGAGACTAAAGGCGCACAACCGCCTGCAGAAGTAGTAAAGAAGATTGCTGAGGCTCTCGATACTTCCGTTGATTATTTATTATTTGGCAGCACTGCTGATAAAGCCAATGCCGCATTGTATGACGCGGAAGTGATCAGATATTTCAAAGAGATTGAGACGTTACCCGGTGATGATAAAGCAGCACTAATGCGCGTCATAGCGGCTTTTATCAGGGATGTTAAAACAAAACAAACTTACATAAACAAATAATACAAAATGTCCGATACAGTATTCTTCCATGAAGATTATTACAAACAGATAGAACTTGTTCCAGAACAGAATTATTTCAAAGCAATCATTGACATAGAAAACCTACCTTCTAAAGATGAAAATGAATATGGTTTTCCTAATGCTATTGCCAGAGATGAGCATCTGGTCAAATTGAGTGACTCAAGAATTCTCTTTAATCAATTCTATGAGAGGCTAGCTCCTATCGCTATTAACTATTTCAATAAAGTAAGTACAGGATATGGTAACAACATCCAAATTAAAGAAAACACTATCGCTTTTGGGTTTGAGAGGCTCGGCATTTTTGCATCTTTTGAGAAAGAAATTGTAACTAATATATGGCTATGTCTATCTCCACTATTTATTCAAACTCAAAACTGTGAAAAAATATTATCAGCACTGCATATATTAGGCACAACTTACAAATTGGCATTAATAGACTGGGATGAAGAAATTATTATTCGACTCTCGAACTATAAAGCTTCTGAAGAATATTTAATGAATACATTTGGGTTCATGATTCCCAATAAATAATAATACCCTTTTCATACAGCAAGTATTGTATGAAAAGGGTATTATAGAGCTTATTAACTTGTTAATTAGTGCTTGGCTTGGCTTTAGGTTGCACATAGGTCCCATTAGGTGTATTAGTCCTAAATGTTGCACTTTGATTCTGAACCCTATACTCTACAGCTTGCCCCCAGGTCTTAGGGACATCTCCCGTTTTCTTGAGAACAAATCTCCCTGCTTGAGAAGCAGGAATTAATTCTTCATAAGCATGTACAACTGCTTGAACTTTCGTCCCTGATAGTTGGGCTGCCAATACTCTTGTATTATCAACAGAAGTCAATAAACCATCACTCATTTGAACCACATCAATAGGCGCTCCCTTCCATCCCTTAACTTTCATACTCGCAGCTATTTCTTCTACTCCATTAACTGATGTTTGTGAAAATCTAATAGCTGATGATTCTATTTCTTTTATAAACTGTGGAGAATTACCTGCACCTAAAGCCGGCATAGCCGCATTCTCTGGCCCTATTGCGCCATTATACTTAGCAACACTAATACCCAGCATATCAGCCAAAGATCTATGCCCATTCTTTCCACTCGAAAGGTCTTCCAAAGAGTTATAAAACGTCCTTACATCAAAATTCTTCCATTCTTGGGGCTGTTTGGCATCAAGTCCACCATACCTATCTATTGGCTCATCATAGATAGTATGTACTGTAAATAGCTGACGTTCATTTACGCGATTTTCATACACAGGAACAGGCGCATCATTGTAGGTACTATGAGAGCTCCTATACCCAACAAGAACTCGATCAACAATATCATTTTTACCTAAATAACGGAGCTGTGTATTACCATCCTTATCCTTTATATATGTAAAATGATATTCCTCTGCTCCATCTAGGTCTATTGCTTGAATAGGTGTATTTCCCGCAAATTGATATGGTGTATAATGAGGATACTGCTTCGTAATTGGATCTACAGATAAGAACTTTCCTATCCTCGGATCATACACACGCATTCCGTAGTCTATCTGATTCCCTTCTCCCTTCACCTCGTTATCATTCTCCTTCCCATTAAACCCATACCTATAACCTCCTGGATTCAAACTCCACTTCCTCCCCATCATCTGCATCCCAAACGGTGCATAATCAGACATACTATACACAGTAACATTCTGTCCTGCCTGCTGATTTGAAACGCTCGCCAGCACATTCCCAAGATGGTTTGACAGCTCGTAACGTGTGAGATTGGCCTGATTCCACAAAGTAGTTGGGTTACCGACGGTGCCAGTTACCTGCATATCCGGCAGCCACATACCTACGCGGGAACTTCCATACAGGTGCTGTTCTTTCCAGTACGTTTGCGCATCACCGTTACGGTTCCCGTACACAGCCAGCGTATTTCCCTGAGCATCACGGAGATACCATGTTTTGGAGCTGACGCCTGACTTGAGGTACTCCTTATAGATACGGTTACCCGCAACATCATACTTATATGACAAAGAACTTCCGTCACTGAAAGTAATACTTTTTATTTTACCATAAACAGACCAATTTATATTCCCGATTCCGGCGGCCAGGTCTTTCACCAGGTTACCGATTTTATCATAGGTATAATTATCGACCACCATATTGTCCAGGTCAGATTGATATGCCGCATTTCTCACTGTATCGCGAATATAGCGAAGAGTATTTGCGATAAGATTACCCTCTGTATCACGTGGATAGAAATAACTCATAGAATCCATCGCGAGACTGCTATCGCGTGTTCCATTTCTCAGGTAACCTAAGATGTTACCGTTTCCATCATAGCTGATATCTTCTTTATAATCTTCTACCCGTTGCGTTGCTCCCCAGGTGGTGGCGCCTGCAGTTGGCTGGTGCTGACGCATACGCACTAAACGATTCAACTGATCGTAACGGTAACTATAACCTATGGGGTTGCCAGCGTTGAATTTCGATAGCGCGACTGTCGTCCTGCTGATATTTCCATTAAACAAATCCTGACCGGTAATATCAGTGGTACCAGCCACATACTTCATACCTAACGCTGTTGCGCCAACTCCTCCAATAGGTTTGTAATCCCCTGTGAAATAATCAAGGGTATAGGCCATTACGTCTTTGGCAACCGTAGCGGTGGGTGCAGCAGGCAAGGCATCCTGCCCGATATCATTAGCCGGGGTAAGACCGGTTCCATTGATGGCTTTGAGCCAGCCCTGCAGCGTATAGGCATAATCGATACCCTGCACGCTGTTTTCTCCTATTACGGTGCGTGCTAACGGACCATGCTTATAGTACCGATAATAGGCATCCGTAACAGGGGTGGTGATATCCCAGTTATTTCCAACGTAAGCAATACCGCTTTTAGCTTTTACAAGCCTGTTTTCTGCATCATATTTATAATTATAGATAAACTGATCCGGCTTGGATTGTTGATAACGAACCGCATTGACTTTACCACTCACCAGGTCGTAGCCATAATCGATCTTTTTCATTTCATACAAACCGTATAGTTTCTGCCACATCGTGTTCACATTACCCAGGGCGTCATAACTATAATAACTGCCTTGTTCCACGGTTCCTTCTGTCTCCAGGTAAACGCTGGCGGCTACCCTGCTACGGAGGTTCTGCTGTGGATACAACGCGCCATCCAATATGGCTACATCATAGAAAGTCCGCGTGATCTGAGAATTAGTGCCTGATGAATAGAATAGAGCTATATCGGAATCCTTCACAAATCCAGACATTCCAGTATTTCGGGCATTTGCTTTCTCCCCTACTTCTATAATGCGATTTAAACCATCATATTTTGTATAACTAAACTTATTTGTCACCAGGGCCTGATTGGCATTACGGGAGGCCACTAAACGCCCTTTCGCATCATAACAATAGTAACTGTTGTTGGCATCAGGTGAATACTGTTGTACTACCTGGCCCAGCGAATTATACGCATAATCCGTTGTTAACCGGTGCCGTGGGTAAATACTGCTCATCACTCCTTCTGTTGTTCCTGCATCAGGCACCGTGGTAGGTGATCCGGCGACCGGCGTATTGAACCGCCCCCAGGRGATCGTATCTCTTAATAGTCCTGTTGCATAAGCAGCCGCCAATCCCAGGCAAACTTCTTTAGCATTGGCCGCAATTTCAGCGGTTGTAAGCAAACGCTTATACATTCTTAATTGCCGCAGATAAGAAAGATTTTGGGCAAATATGGCGCTACCACTGCCTGCTGATGTAATATCCCAGCCGCAGCCACTCACCGGAGCATTGGAAACGGCAGGACAACTTACGCCGTTTACAAATACACTGATAGCGCTGCTGCTATCAAGGTCAGGCCCTTGTAAAACCAGATGTGTCCATTGCTTAAGTGGCGTTAATGCACTGATGTTTACATCTATCGCATTAGAAGCTACTATTAATGCAGCACCCGGGTCTGTAGCGCTTAATTTATATACGTCTGCATGCAGATAATCCCCATCTACACAAACATTTAAATATGCCTTCCCTCCCGCGGGAGTAAGCACCTGGGCACCACCTCCATCAGGATTATACAACCACATTTCTACAGACTGATTAGCGCCTGTAAGCGCTGTACCCAGCCGGCTAAGTGTAGTATCAACATTCGTATTATTCTGGGGACCGCCATAGTTGCACTGACTATAGTCGCCACGACGAGCCTCCTCAATCTGAGACAGCAACGAGGTATCTTCAATCAGATCTACTCCTTCGGGAGGAACTGTACGCAACAGGCTACCTGCCTGATCGTAGTAGTAAAGGGTATAATGATATATTTGCTGAGAGGTGGTCAGGTTCACTTTCGAACGAACACCACTGCAAATATTTACATACTGCTTACGGAAATCCTGTTTTACCGAATCTATGTAAATAGTATATGCCCTGTTGGCACCTGTAATAGCGCCATCTATGAGCGTATACATACAGTTATAGGGATCACTTTTCACGGTGCTGTAAACAGGGCTGTTACACAGGGTTTCAGCAGCACTGGTTTGCAAAAGCTTTCTATAATTATCATAGTCAGAAAAGCTCAGCGTAAAACCCCACTTTTGATTGAGATAATTACGATAAACATTTTTATAATTACTGTGTAGAGAATCTACCGTATTACCCATCGCTACCTTGAAATCATTCCTGGCAGTCCAGAACTCTGCGGCAGTAATACATCCTTTCGCCGTACCATCCAGGAACACAGGCAATTTAATATCGCGGTCAACCAGATAACGACAGTTATTACATCCTTTAACAAGTGCATCCAATTCAGCGGAGGTAATTGTCATCCCCTTACCATACTTTGATAACAGGAAATTGTAGAAGGTGACACCTGGCTGTGTTGTTTGCTGCTCCTGTTTTAAAGCATTCAATTTGGTGCAGATAGCAGCATCTGTTGCACTGATGGTTCTGGTARCTGTTTGCGCCTTTACATTTGCCGGATAAGGTACATCCATCAGCCATGGACTACATAGCATGTTAAATGAAGTTACCGAGAGATAACGTTTCAATACCTGTTCAAAAGAAGCATCTCCGTCAGTATTTGTCTTTCCGCCCAATGTTGTACTGGAACCATATATATGATCCATATCTCCACCCAGGGAGCATATTTCGGTGAGACGGGTACGGAAAGTTTGTTTAGTAGCCGGACTGAGCGCATTATATTGGGGACATCCGGACAGCTTATTCAACCAGTTGTCAATAGTGACGCTACAGGAACGCTGTATCTGCACTGCCAATGAATCTCTGGCAGCCGACAAACGTTTTGCTGTATCTGCAGAAACGGGTTCGTTATAATTGTAATTATTGATACGGGATTTTTTGTCCCAATATTCAATAGCGCAGGGGCTTGGTGGATTTGTTGGTGTGCCAGAACATGAATAAGTGGAGTTAATTGGTCCCGTCGGGTTTGCCCGAATTGGAAACGATTGTGTCTCGTTACCGGAGAAGGCATCAAAGATGGCCACACCTCTTATGCCTACGTTTGCCGAAAATGCGATACGAATGTTGATTCCTTCTGGTATAGGAAAAGGAGGACCGCCAACCAGGATTTCCCGATCACCAAGGAAAACTCCGAACATCGATTCATCAAAATCATTACAGGTACGATAAGGTTCTGGCTTCTTTGGTTGATTCTGAGGGTCTATTACCGGTGCTACACCTATAACGCAAGCGCCTTTACAATAGATAGGTGTATCCCTCAATTTCTGGTAATACTTCTCTTTTACTTCCAGGTAGAGATTTGCATACAACTGCCATTGCCGATCAGGAATACGACAATTAGCATCCGGAGTACACTGATTCCATCTTAAATTACCATCCACATTGCTGCCAGTGTTGGTGCTGCCGGTAGAATCCGCGCAATACAACAGGTAATCCACATACTGCGAAAGGCTTTTATTATTGAACCGGGCATCCGTTACGCGCAAAATGGCTGATGAATAATTATCGAGGTCTGCTTTGAAAGCTGCATTATAAGCCGCCCCTTTGCCTCCACTCGCAAAAAATGGATCCGCTGCCAACAGCCAGGAGCCATTGGTAGTACTATATGCCATCCCTGCCTTAATCAGCGGGATATCTGCAGTAGTCGTATAGATCTGCTCTAACCGCTGATCCCATGCTTTATAGTTGGCATGATCATTACAAAACTTCAGCGCACAATATTCCGGGTGAAATGGTACAAACTTGTCGCCCCAATCCGGCTGCCAGTATTTCACCAACATCTGTAAAGTGAAAGACTGATCGTATGGAGACATATAGGTACCGTCATCCAGTTGAAATTTGCCGGCTTCATACATGGCATCTCCCGGCAGTTTTACCGGGAATGAATCACGCCAATGTTGATTGAGGACATTGATGCCGGCCTCCAGCGGGTAACCTGCATTATCGAATAAAGCATACTGTCCACCCGGGCTAACATCCTGCGCCATCATCCTTCTCAACTGATCACAGGGCGACGATAAACAGGTAGTGCGTAATGACTGGCAATTACTGTACAACGCATCGTACAATCCTCCTGCCCATGTATTAATAGCAGCCAGGTTAACAACTGTATCCACTCCATTCTGGAACATCCGCTTTTTCAACCCAAGCATAAAATCAGGCTTCGCACCCAACGCATCTTTACAGGTAGTACACTCTGAAAAACATCCCGAAAAATCTTCTTTCTTCACCTGTTCCATTACAAACTGGAACTGCGTTTTCAGGTTGGTATTCCGGGTAATGAAATCATTCGTATATGCTTCTATCACACGCGGATTAAGCGCCAATTCAAATGTAATATAGTATTCTCCTATCCGGCTGAATGATGCGGTAAATGAGGTATCGTAAGTTCCCGTTTTATTGCAATCGGATAAATCACTGCCCGTTTTTACATTATTGAGCGTCAGTATCTTATTATTACAATCATCACTCACACTGATCTTCATCTCGTAATAACAATTACTGCAAATAGTAACCCCATTCTGCACATACTTTTTAATCAACTTCTCCATACTAAAACTAAAAGAAGCCGCAGGATCCGGGGCAGATGCCAGGTAAGTGGTGGTAGCAGTTAATTTCAGGGTAGAGGGATCAAATACAAATCTTTCCGGTTGTAATAAAACGATACTCTTCCTTACTGCAGCCGGCTTAGAAGATAAAGCCAGCAGCGATGTGTCCGGAGGATTACCGGAAAGGGCCGTTGCCACTGTTTTACCGGCGGAATTCTGGTAGGAAATACTGATCTGTCCATTGGGATCTATCACCATATTCTTCAGATAGTGATCTGCAAATCCGGCATCATTTCCAAACAAACGGTCCAGTTCCCATTGCTCCGGTTTCCCGTAGTAATACCTGGATGTATGATTAAGCGAGGTAGACGCATTAGGCTGAAAAGCAGCTCCTACGCCCCCTTTCACAGCTACCCTACCCGTATTATCCGGGGTATAGGAAGTAACAGCGAAAGGAAAACCTTCCGCATCAGGAATGTATTTATTATAAGGATCGCTGCTGAGAAAACGGTTTTGGGYAGAATAATATTTAGCCGCTCCGGTATCTGTTTTTAAGGGGTCAGGTAATCCAATACAGGCACCTGTTAGTCCTTTAAATATATTGTTATAGGTATAAGCATTTCCTGTGGCATTTCTGCTAAAAGCAGGGTAATAAGTTAATACTCCCGAACCAGCAGGAGCAGGTAATATATTGGCGACTGGTCGTCCAAACTGATCGTACACATTTTCCTGCACTACGGATACCATATCACTGTTATTAACAGTAACCGTTTGCCTGTTACGCAGGGTACCATCAAAGTAGCTCACCACTTCTTTTTTCTTTCCCTCTTCCGCATAACTGGCATTGTATTGCCAGTTAAGTCCTGGCTGATGCCAGCCATTACTAAGCACTACTACTGCTGGTACGGTAACACCATCCGATTTAATCTGGTAACTCCAGCTACCTTCGTTGCGGTAACCATTACTTTCATCTACTGTACGCATACGTATCAGTAAATATTTGGTGTTATGTACCAACGAAATAACATAACTGTTTGCTTCCACCGTAATACGGGTGGCATTATTACGAAACATCGGCGCCAGTACGGTGGCAGAAGCACCTGTTCCTGCCTGCGCCAGTATATCACCATTGGCTGATTCATCATCTATAAATGTCCACTCCAGGTCATACTTTTGCGCGCCGGGTATAACATCCCAATTAACTGATACCGCGTTAGGCGTTGCAATGATAGCTGCCCTCGCTGATATACCACCGCCCCCATTTGCTTCCTCTGTATTGATATTTACAGACGGTATCAGGGTTTGATCTCCAGACGGGAGATAATCCCGATCGACAATCACCTTTGCCTCCAGCGTGAATGCTGCCGGCAGGTCCGGTAATTCACTGCTGCTGATATCATTTACAGAGATCTTTATTCTGTAGGCATCCTTGAACTCATACTGCGCCGCCAGCTGATACACGGCACCCGCCGTGGTATCATAGTTAATATCCAGCTTTACATGTTCTATCGTGATCGGAAGATCCTGTCCGGGCTGACTCCAGTATTCTACTTTCAGATCCGCCTTACAGGAAAAAGGTTTATTAATACCTGTCAGCGCATCCGTATTCATACGGAAGGTGATCACATTATACACACTATTATTGCGGATAACGTTCCAATCATAGGCCGGATTCTGAAACTTTTCATCCTTCACCAGCAAGGTATCACCCTTCTTCAGCTTGCCTTCTATCTTTTGCTGATAGGGCTCTATCGCAGCCATGGTCTTACCCATAGCTGCCAACAACAACAGTAATGCGATGGATATGATCGCGGATAATTTAATAAATCGCTTTATAAAAGCCATATTTTACAGGCATTAAACGGGATTAACACTAGAATAAACTGATCAGGGTATAGTCTGCATAAGCAGCAGCCGGCTTCCAACCTGAAGTCCCCTTCACCAGGTAAGTTCCTGTTCTGAGTAAAGCCATCGGAATGTCTTTCTCTTTCCACAGGTCTACGGACATTTTGACTTCTTTATCCATGGCAGTATTCAATGGATCGTTAAGATTGGTGAGTCTCATATATACCCCCCTTAATACCCTTGCACCGGGATCATAATCATAACGATACTCTTTGCAGGTAATGTGATTCGGACATAGTAACCGCACAGTTGTTTGCTCCGGAACGACCTTGGTATCGATGGTATAATGGTCATTTCTCCAGATATCCACCATACTATCTGTCGCCATTTTGAAGGGAGAGATTATTGTTCTGGCTGGCCCCACAAACATTTTCTTTGTGCTCTTACTAACTGTGATGTATATATCCTCCAGCGCAACCATCTCTACATCTCCGGTTTGGTAATACAGTTCATTCCCTTTTCTGCAAAACCGGAACGGACTGTGAAGTGTTGATGAACTATCTGCCGGATCACGTGCATCCAGGGAACCTGTCATAAATAACTCGTGACAGGAATCTATCCGTGCGTATACCCCCATTAACTCTCTTAACATATTCTCATCTTCCCGCTTATACACCACTCCTTTATCTGCCGCCGGGGCTACAACAGGAATTGGCCTTGAGCGATACATCCAATGTGGCACACCAGCAAATGCCATCACCACACCGGTAAGTATCAGGATCGGGATCAATATTTTTAATGAAAATGTAATCTTCTTCATAGCAAGAGATTCAATCAGTTTAATTATTTATAATTTGCGATATACAGAACGGCTTTCTTTCAGGGTCATTACTCCACGATCGGTTTCTTTCTTCACCCTTGCCAGTGTTCCTTCTTCATCGTATTCATAAAATGTAGCAAAATTATTCTCATCCATTTCTGCCATTAACCGCAGCGTCTTTTCATCATATGCATATGTTTTAATAGTAGCATAGTTTGGAAATATGCGTATATCGTCAATAGCGGCAGAGGAAGATGCAGGAATCTTCAGTTGGAGGGTAGTCGTACCAGCGGGGATATTAATTTCTCCTTCTACCAGCTTCCAGCCTTCTACGGTGGCTTTCCGCGTTAATACCACATTCACGTTATTGGCTGACAAACTAATTCCAGGCAGGCTGTTTCCGTTACTGCCATCTTTCACCCAGGCCGAGAAAATGTAAGTCCTTGAGGGTTGAGGCTCAAAACCATTGGGGTAAATGCCTTTGGCGAGCTTACGTATGTATTGACCAAATGCATCCTTACCGAGGTAGGCGCCGTCTCCGGCCAGATGCTCCAGTGAATGTACATTCGTTGTCAACTCAATGGCTTTTGTTAGCTTAAGGGAATAATTGCCGGTATGTGCATCATCCGACTTAATATATGTTTGATAATTACTTCCCAGTAAGGAATGAATATCAAAACTATCTGCACTACAGGAAAATGCGCCGCAGATACCATTAAATTTATAATCTTCAAAACCATCAAAATAGATCTCTCTTCTCATAGCATTAGCCGCTACAGCCACCGGAACGGCCCCTCTGTAACCAAAAGCCGCACTGCTATATCGGAGTAAGGCATCTTTATTTTCCTGCTCCTGCCCATATTTATCATACAGGGTTACGTACCGGCTGGTCACCCAATTAGTGTTGGGTGTTGATGCCGGCTCTCCTTTTACACCAGTGGCATCAAAATACCAATACGACTTAAATGCGCTTAAATAACCGCTGTTGCGAAGATCCAAACCCGTATTTTTCTTTGAAAAAATCTGCTGATCAACCCTGTTTACTTCATAGGCCTTTTCTTCTGACACACGCCAGTTTCCTAAAACGCCTGCCAGGTATGGATTAACGATCAATGCGGATCTTGAATCACATACGTATGGAGAATCACAGATGCCTGGTAAAGTGCCTGACATACATCCATATCTGGATATCCTCCGGTTATTTCCATCCAGTATATAGGTATTCGCCTTCGTTCCCGGAGTCAAAAGGTTCTTCGTTGAAAATAGAATAATCCGCTCATCCACCTGGCTCAGGTCCATGTTATACAATACATCCGGTGAGTAACGGTATATTTCCACTCCCACAGATCCATGATTAGTTATATTTGGAATTTCAGGAAAAGACTTGTTAAAGAACTCCAGTCTTAACCGGTGCTTGCCTGCTGTGAGCCCCATAGGCACTACTGCCCAATTATATAAATTATAACCATAAGGAGCACTATCCGGTATACTGACTACCACTACATCGTCTATATATACCCTGCATAAATCATCTACACCAAAGCCAATTCCATATGTTCCGGCAGCAGGCACATTAAAACAGGTTTCCAGCCCCATCCAGGTATTAAATATGACATTTTCTGCCTTATCTAACCATATCCCACTCCTGTTCAGTGGTCCGCACATACCCAGTCTTGCTGCGGCAGCTAGAAATGAAAAACTGGCAGTGCCGCAATTTCCACCCCAAAAATCACTTTTCCTGTTAACTGTCGAATTATTAGCTAATTTAAAATCTGTCCCATTCTTGCTGTACCCTGCGTCCAATACTCCCTTTGCCAATTTCAGTGTATCATTTGGATTCTCTATAGGTAAAAGGTCACATCGGCTGCCATCTGCGCTCACTACATATCCGGGAGGGCAGCTATAGCAAATCTTCGCCCCCCATTCTTCTTCATACAATACCACTTTAGCATCCAATACTTTATATGAAGTAGCGTCTGCCGAAGAAAAAACACCCAACGTGTTGCCTGCTATCGGATTCTTCATACATACTATAGTACCTATGGTTGCCCCTAATTGGTTTCTGAATCCGGAACGTGATATTTTTACCTGGCTACTTAAATTTTTGATGAGGCTACCACCATCATCCGTCAACCGTAGTCTATTTACCGGATCACTGGCTGTTGGAGAATTAATTACCCAATATCTTGTATTGGCAATCTTCAGATCTATTATTTCATCTCCACCAGTCAACAGCGCCGCATACCTGGGATCAATCAGTCCATTATTGTCCGTAGTAAAATTATTTATTACGGTATTTACATTTTTGTAGGCGCCTGCCATCTGTCCGTACCTCCAATAAGCCGGCAGGTTTACGGAATATACCGGATCATTAAATTCGTTGTTGGTCCGGGTAACCACTGCCTGTCCTGTATTACGATCAAACACCATTGTGGAAGAGGTAACGGTTGAGCCATTTATTGTTTTTACCACCTTGTCAATTATGCCCGTTTGCTGTACTGTTTTAAGCACCGAAGCAGAACGGAACAGTCTATAGTTATCATTATCTTTTCGCGGCCAATGCGGAATAGGAAGCGCCCAGGCGAAAAATGGAATTACGTCTACTCCCAATTGTACGGTAGTTCCCATATTTTTACTTTCCTGCTCCCGCATATCTGTCACCATTTCTATTTCCCTGCCCAACACTTCTGCCGGGTTGATATTTCCCTTTTCATCTACTGTGGTAACGGTGTTATTCAGCTTACGCTTACCTGCATCCAGCGGATCTGATTTATAGTAATAAACTGAGGAAGATATCTCCGCACCACTCTGGTTAAAGACTCTTTCTGCTTTAGGCTTACCATGCATATCATTTAACCAGATCACATACCCCTGAGACATAGCCAGTTCATATACCTGGCTGCCACCAGAGAAAGTAGCCCAACCAGAAGGACCTCTCTGGCGCACATCCGGCCGCGCCTGTGATGCTACAATTACCGGGTAATCCTTCGCAGTGTAAAACTCATGCTGCAGCCATCCAGTTGTTTTTACCGGATCTGCATTCCCGGATGCATCCAGGTCTCTGACAATCACATTGCTATATCCTACCTGTGGAGCCGGGAACAAACTTTCCCCAAATGGTTCTTCGAGATAAAAATAATTCGTCAATGTACCTCTTGATTCCTGGCTGTAAGGGACCGGCATGCGCATGGGGTTTTCATCTGCACCAATAGAGGGTTCATACGAGGCGACTCCGCTACTGATCATTTGCCCTCCGTTGTCGATACGATATTCGTATTGTTGACCATATCCGGCAACAGGAGCAGTATTATTGCTCATAATATCCCAGCTATCCGTCATCCGGATCTTTCTGACCCTCGCCGGACCTCCTATCTTTATTCCATCTCCTTTGACAACCCGGGCAAAGCTCTTATTCAGATTAAAATTGATTCCGAAATCACTGTCACGGGCCCGCTCATTGAAATTCTTTCTTAGCTCACTCAGGTTCCCGATGGCATTGACAATTGCCGTCAATGCCCTTTCAATCCCGGTTTCACTCTGTATCCTGTCTTCATATCCGGGATATGCATATTTAGGGTATTCCAGTCTCATTTTCTGCCAGGCAGCCATAATAAAAGGATTAGCAGTAACACCCCCTTCCGATACATCCTTAAAAATAATATTATAGGTACCGTCATTATTATTCTTCACTTTCACCACTTCTGCATAACAGGATATGTTATCAAAAGTGCTGTCGGCATTATTGCCGGTATCATCCGTCACATTTACATTCATTTTCACATAGAAATCGTTTCTGCCATTCAGATAATCCGTAACAAAATTCCTGAGTATATTGGGATCATCCGCGCCTCTCAATGGACCTGGCGCTACTATTTTAATGCCGTGCGCATCTCTCAGGTTCCCCGTCGTGGTACCTGTACTGTCTTTTATCATGGCTTTAATACCGACCATTTGCATCGCTTTCCTATCCTGCACATAGGCATAGTCGCCTGCCTCGTACTCCACATTTATTTCCCCTCCTGTTGGCAACGTTACTTTAGTGAGGTTCCATTTTTTTGCGTTACTATTTGCAGATGCGGCGTCTTGGATGGTATAAGGAAATTCGTCATTTTTCATGCTTCCGAATCCACCGGTGGCGTTAGCCGTTACAGGCTTAAAACTCCCCCACCGATCCGATGACATTAAAGCATATGCCTGATTGTTGGCATATTCGAAAGTGTAGGGATGATGTGTGCCTTTTCGCGAAGCACCATAAGTAGAGTAGATCTTCTTCAGGGTTAATTTACCACCGCCATTAACGCTGTTGGGCACTCCGGGACAAAGTGTATAATCATATTCAAAAAAGGTCGTTTTAATCGGCTGCGATAAATCACTTTTGGAATACAGTCTTATTTCCTTCAACCTTCTTTGCTTCACATTTTTATTTATTTTCCCATACATATCGTTTACACCCAAAGCATCTTCCCGGTCTTCTGTAATAAAATAAGCAATCTTGGTTTTCGTTTCTATTGAGTTCAGGTACCATAGTTCCTTTTCTCCATAAACCACATTTCCTTTATCATCGTCTCCGTCGGCATTCAGCCCCCGGTTATACATCGCTTTACCTTCCTGCAATGGCGAACGCCAGGAAAAATTGGCATTTACTTTTGAGTAGTTGAACTTCACGGCGGTACCTAGATCATCGTCTGTGATACCGTTGTTAGTCAGATCCACATAATCCGGGCTCAATATGGAGGTAAGCAAAAATGAAGAAGCGTATCCTGGTTGTGTTTCATGCTGGTAAAATTGATCTTTACCGTAGTTATGCATAATTTCTCCGTTGGCGTCAAGATCCATCTGGATCAGGTTGTCCTTCGTATATTTTACGCTGTCTCTATAGGCAGGCTTCACCGCAAAAGTATATTCATCCTGGCGAATGGTATAAACAGGTAAACCATACACCGCTCTTTTGCCATCGCTTTCTGTTACTGTTATTTCAGAAAGATGATATCCTTTTTTATTCAATGTTCTGCTGATGTTCTGCGCCACTTCCGGACCACATGCCGGCGGTGTTTTCAAAGTTGAATCATAAAATTTATAAGAAGGATAGGTGGCTTTGGAGGATATCTTCGAAGCTTCCTCAGCAGTAAGATAACTCACCGGTGACACCCTCATCTGACGTCCGTTCTTTTTATAAGTACCCGATGGAATATAGCTGTTCCCCTTGTCGTCCTGTAACTGCGCCAATGCTGTTCTATCAGACAATGACACCGCCACCATTTTTTCTCCCTGTATCTTGTTTACATAGGCAGCATCATCCGCGGTTTGTTCACTCATCATTTTAAAATATGCCTGCTCTTCCTGTACCTTGGTGGTATCTCCTTTATAATCTGCCACAGATAAGAAAGCATTATTTCGCTGCCACTTCCTGGTGGTGTTATTAATATTCTGATTATACAACTGTACTCCCCCATGGAAATAAGCCCCAAAACCGTAATCAGCTCCAATAGAAAAGTTTTCTGACTGATCTTCTGCATTCGGATCAAATACCACAGCGGTATTTCCTCTCTGCAACCTGAACTGCCCACTACCCATCTGATTGGTATATGAAAATACGTCAGGAGTAGATACCGGTACTGCTATATTGGGCAGATTGGGTATAACGGGATTATCTTTCTCCCGCATAAAATCCATGACAGACTCTTTTACATTGGTGCCACGATTTGCATACAAATAACCATACTCCGCATTCGTATGTGTATCATTAAGCACACTTTGCTTGCTCATATACCCGGTCAATCCCGCACCACCAAATATTGTAAACCCTGTTCCTCCCACCGTCAGGGAATAGGATTGGCTGGATAATTTATTTCCAAAGTTAATCTTAGGACTGAACGGTGGTGTATTATAGATATAGCTCCGGCCAGATTCAAATTGTAATTTCTCTACCCCAAAGGAATTAGACAGGGTCAGTTCCTTGAGTCCTTCCCTGGTATTATAGCTCAGGTTAGCCGAGACGCCAGTGGAAATTGCAGCAGAAGTGCCGAAACTCACACCGCCTGTTGCCGTTACGCCACTATTGGTATTGGAATTAAATCCGGCATTCAATCCTGCGGTCAAAAAGCCACTATTCACTAATCCCAGAGATAATCCTGCATTCACCCCAAACTCAGCCCCCATCCCGGTGTAACTATCGCTGAATACACCTACGGAAATCTCTCCCGATACTTTCGCCACATCCAGACCTTTCAACTCCAACCGTACTTTTCCTGTTCCGCCATATACATACCTGTTGGCTACCGAGTGTTTCGTTTTAATAATATCACCTGAAAAATCATCGGGAACACCTCTTAACTGCCGGTTGACAGCGCCTACATTTAAATTCCATCCCAGTCCTACCCAACTGGCCTCATCATCAATACCAACACCGGAAGCATAGTTAATATTAACAGGGTATCCATCAATATCCATTAACGGAATATTGTATTTAAATCCCCCTGAAAACAGATCCACCATATCATTGGTCCCGTAGGCCGCGAACTGCTTATGTTCTGGCTGTGACGGACCTGAGGTAAGGGCCAGCGTTTGGAGAGGTATCAGGTTCTCCAAAGTCAGCAGTGACAAAAAGAAAAATGCCAGTGTTTTCTTAATCTTTATACTCTTTATAATCATAGCCTGTGGCTTAAAGAATCAGCAATAAGGATATATTTTTTCTCCAGCGGAAATACCAATCGGGTATTGGTAAACAACCAATCTTTAAACACAAACATGGCCTGTTGTACCGGCAGCATGGGTTTGCGCTCAAAAATGACCAGGTACGTAATTCCTGAAAGATTGCCGTTAGCAATACGTTCAGCGGATACAGGAGCAAGTGTATCGCGGTTTAAGATGAGCTGGAACAGTGTATCTACGCCGTACGAAGCCAGTTTTTCATTCACCGTCACTTGTTTACTTCCATTCACATTTACCCGGAAAGCCATCTCTGTAGCATCTTCTTCTTCATGCAGACCTGCCTGCTTTTCCCAACCCAATGGCAGATAAGTAAGTCTTACTTTGGTATCTCCTATCTGTTTATCCTGCACAAGTCGACTCTGTGCATCCTGCATGAGATTTTTCACCTGCTCCCTGTTATTATTGCAAGCCAGCAATAGTAAACAGCAAGCGTTCAATATTAAAAAGTGCTTCATGATTTTATTCGGTATCATTTTTAAAAAGAAACCTTAATTGTTTTGTTTCGCCATCAGGAAGTTTCACTTCCAACAGGTAGTAATATCCATCGGTGAATGTGCTGTTATCGGACAGGTCGATAGTAACGTGATTAATACCTCTGTCGAGCGATACCACCGGCAGTTTTTTAACTACCTGCTCAGGTTTAGTGATACAGGAAATACGATACTCCAGTTTTGCTTTATCGTAGATGTTCTTCACGGCGAATAACAACTGCCCACGGGCCACATAGAAATTTCCTTTTACCAGATCCTCAATGTCTCTAAAGCTTTCCGGCACCTTACTGGCAACGCTATCTGTACATTTTACTTTGAAAGTCCACATCTCAGAATTAGCCAGTATCATATCATTCCGATACGCAGTTACCTGCCATATATATTCCTGTCCTTCTGTTAGCTCGCGGGTAGCCGGCGGGAAAAACAGCATGGGCATCTGTATATATTGCTGGTTAATCAACGGCATATTATAACGCAATGCCTCCACCTTCGCCTGTCCCGGTTTTAGTAATGTCAATATCAGGCGATACTGCATGCCTGGTATAGCAGGCAACATCGGCTGCCAGTAAAAGGTTGGTCGCTTATCACATATCGCATCTTCATCAGCCGGCGCAGAAAGCATCAATGGGGAAAAAGGCTGGAGATAATAATCAAAGCATTGCTGAGATACGGGTTCTCCGGTATGCCCCCCTTCATCCACCAATTCGAAACAATATTCATAGTCACCCTCTGTAAAAAACCCGGATTGACGGCATATGTCGGCCAGTTTATTACTGCCAAAAACAATGCTGGCACCACCCATTAATCCGGCTGGCAATGGATTAATACCCGCCTGTAATTCAAAAGGTTTTGTCTTGATGGTGACGATCTGCCCCACCTGTTGAGCAGTTACTGTTACCTGCAATCTTACCAGCGATTTCTGCCCACTGCTGTTAGCCAGTCTTACCTGAAATAATCCATCCAGTGTACGCCCATGTACTTCCGGCAGAAACGTAAACGCTACCTGTGCGAAGGAGTGCTGAATTGAAAATAATAGCACGAAGATGGACCAGCATATTAAGTTCCGCATATACTACTTGTTCAATTGATAGTTTAAAGAAAGTTGTGTGCTGAAATTTCCAAAAAGGTAATTCCGGGCGGTATTCAGGAGTTGTTTCCTGGCATCAGCATACAGGTTTACATTCAACCGGCTTAGTAACACGGTACTTACCGTTTGCCTGATACCTAATTGCCGGACTACATCTTTATTATCGAGATAGGTAATTCCGCTACTACAGGACAACATTTTACCCAGCTGATAACTCCATCCGGTTTCCGCTGTCAGCAGATTACCATAGAGGGCCTGATCTTTCAGATCCTTATTATAGAAAAGGCTGACGGTGAGTATATGTGTATTTACCAGGATACTGTGGTTGAGGTTAAAATTCACCAACATACTCTTCAGCGGAGCCATTTCCATTTGTTGCAGACTAAAGCTGAAATTATTATTCTGAGACAGGGAAAACAATTTGCCACTGAGCTGTGAGCCTACTTTTATCTGCCGGTTCAGGTAACCTGTTTCGGTTAATTTTTCGGAGATACGTTTCATCATCGACTGTTCAATCTGACCAATCAATGAAAAATTCTTCTTTATTTTAATACGGGTGTCAATACTATATTGGCGATTTCTGTATTTGCTATTCGTAAGCGGTGAGGTATTCATATCTCTCATATCCATCCTGAGTCCTACAGTAATCCTGCGCTTATTCCATGATCTCTTCAGGTTTCCGCCATAGCGAATAGTTCCCCGGCTTGCGCTGGCAGATGCCGGATTGCTGTACCCTAACCCGGAATAGCTGACATAGGCACGTTGTGTCATATTGGCAACACGTACTTCTCCACTGTAATCGAGTCCTACAGAAAGGGTTTCCCAGAAATCATTCAGCAAAGTAAAAGCGGCCGTTTTGGAGGATAATGCGTAACTATTTCCAGTCGCTGAATTATTGAATTGGGTATTAGATTTGGAGAGTTCAAACTTCACATTCCCATATTCTCCCAGGTCAATTTGTTCAGAAAAGGCCCCTACAAAAATATTTCTTGCCAGGCTTTGTGTATTAAACTGTCGTAATGCCTGATTTTTTGTATTGGCATTTACCATGGCAACGTGACTATGCTCGTTATTGATATCGCCGGCTCCCATTTGAACAAATTGCATCGAATAGGCCCCGGGATCAAGTGAAGAGGTGAAGTTCAGGTCTTTTATGTCCCCGCCACTGCTTTTAGTACCTGCTCCCAGCATTAAGAATTTATTATTGTTAAAAAACGATCCCTGTGCACCAGACATAAACAAATCCTGCACCCCTCCTTTGCTACCGGAAGCAGCGATATTACCTATATCAAGACTTTTTGCCTGCAGCAATATTTTTTGAAGAAAATTCAGTGGCAACAGGTTCTTGATATTCCGCTTCTGTGTTTCAACATCCTGTAGGCGCCCGTTCAGTGATCCCGTGATTTTGTGTTGGGCGGTAAATGTTTCTTTTGCGGCTAATCCGTCATTTATATTGGTTTTAAGACTCCTGACACTTTCCAGGTAATGTCTTGCAGCAAGGATAGTTCTTCCATGCGCATCAGTGGCCATTAAAGTCGTATCAGGTATTTTTCCGTTCAATTCTTCTGCATTCAGTTGCAATACTYTGTTATCCAGTAGCAAATGGGTAATCTGGCTGCTATCCAGGTATACGAGTTGTTCTGCTGACACAAGATTCTTAAACGCAGCGGCTTTTTGCGCATCCACCATTTGCTCCATATCTGACTGAATCGTAGCAATACGTTGCGATGTAAAGGACTTCAGTGCAGATGTCACATCTATATCTCCCAGAAAATATTTGTTGAGGTTATAGCTTTTTTCCACGTAAGCATTCATCCGTTGCATATAGGCATCCTTGTCGAATGAAAACTGTTTCAGTTGCTGATCAAGGAAATTACGGTCAGGCGTACTAAATCCCGATAAATTAGTAAAATGGACATTCACAGGAATATTACCAACTACCACATTATCTTCCAGGTTAACAAGAAACCCGGCCGGAGCTGTTGCTCCTGGGGCATTATCAGTAAAAGCACCTGCACTGATCTCTTTCACATGATTATCCCAGGCGCCTTTCTGCATGACAGACCTGGCATTGAGATCATTTTTCAGCGCATAAAACCCCCTCATTTTGGCGTTCAGGTAATTGGTAATCCGTCCGGTATCCTTTAGCAGCGCGTAGCCTTTTTGAAGACGCTGTAATTCTTTAGCGCCGTGCACCTGACTTACATGTTGATAGAATTGTGATTGCGCGGCTTCATTCAAACCGTGTAATCCGTTCATTTGTGAAACGGGTGGCCGGATGCCAATGGACTTCCCAATTGCCCGTGCGTTAAGGGAGTCAATGATGGCTGTTCTTAGTATCGGATTATTAACATCTGGTGCTTTAGATACCTGTTGCGCCACCGTTAGTGAAGGCAACAGTATTATATATAGCAGGAGTTGAAGGGGCCGGGATAAATTTTGCATGCGATTATCAGTTTTCCTGTAAAATGACGCTTCTAAAAATGACTTGTTTCATAGATGTTTGTCTCCATTTTTGGGATTTTATAACAGTTTAAATCAGATGCGATGTACAAACAAGCAAAACAAGCTACAAAACTTCATTACATAGGGTTTTAAACACATTACTGAGCGTATAAATTATTTTAATAAAGAAATTCCTATTTATAGAATAAACGGTACCTATCCACTGCTACTACGTCAATTTCAACCCCGCTTATGACTCTAAAGCGCGGGCTCATTTTCTACAAAACTATTTGGAGCGCTCAAAAGGCTAATTAAATTTGATAGAAAATCTACTGACAAAAACGAGAATAAGGACTAACAAAGCATATTTCATGGTACTGTACCTAAACAAAAATCAATTAACTTTTCATGTTACTATTATGGTTAAACAAAGAAAGCAACAACTATTATTGCCACAATCAAACTGATACAATATAAGTCGCTACAAACTTCTCAGAAAAGAGCGGCTGCAAGGTATATCTACAAATCAACAACTTCAATAACACTTTCGTGTAAAATCTCTCGTTGTTGTTTAATGTAAAGTGAAATTAAGTGCAAGGAACGCATCCTATTTGCGTAATCCTTCATTCATTTCATAAAGAAAAAGCGATCCGCACTAGATAATGATTGATCAGACATGATAAGTTCATCTGAAATTCGGGATGAGACATGATAAGTTTCATCTGGAATTCCGGATAAAACATATCAAACTGCTCCGACTCCATTTTAAAGGATTTTTTTCCTTTAATTCTCTATTTAGTTATAGGTCTACCCTTTTCTTATATGCTTTAAATGCTTCTTTAATAAGCATCGCTAACGCATCAGCGTATATGTCTTCCTGCTTTTTTATTTGCACATACCTTGACAATTTTCCCGCCCCTTTCAATAATTTTTCAGGGTCAGGCAAGTCAACCCCTTTATAAAAGCCAAGTTTAACTTCTTTTTGAGAAGGGATTAAAGTGCATACCATATCGGTATACCGTTTGCCGTAGCTAAATGCCATCATTTTAGCAGGAATGTCAAGCTGTACCTGTATCTCAGGTAAGCGTTTCAAAAGCACGTCTCTAAGTAATAAACTGTTTTCAGCAACAGTTTGTGGGAATCCAGAAAGAAAAGTATCTATTAATTGCTCATTCTCCATAAAAAAATGAATTTAACCCTTTAGTCCAAATTCGTTTCCATCTTCGTCTAAAAAAGAAGCAAATTTTCCCCACTGCATTTCAGAAAGTTCTTTAGAGAACTTTACCCCATTCCCCTTAAGTGTGCTACAAAATTTATCGATATTGTCACAGATGAATACAATAGAAGGTTTACGTTCTGCATATGCTGTCATCAACTGCCTGGGATAAATTACAAGGCAGCTTTCTGCATTTGCCGGGGCGACTTCCATCCAGGTCATGCCCTCGCCCATATCAAAGTTATTGCGAAGCTCAAAGCCTACTTTCTCTGTCCAAAAAGTAAGGGCTTTGTTTTGATCTTCCACATAAATGGCCACCGTTCCTATTTTCGTAATCATATTCAATAATTTTTAAAGCAAAGTTAACCTGTCCTTCATGGAATATCTTGTAAGAAAACGACATCACTTTCATTATTTTTCCTGTATTTAATAAAGCTGATCAATTGCTTTCTGAAATTTGCCGGTGTTATGCCGAAAAATTCTTTAAAATCTTTGCTGAAGTGTGCCTGGTCTGCATAGCCAACTTCGTATGCTATCATTGCCAAAGGGCTGTTTGGGTTTCTTGCCAGCAATACCCTTGCATTGCTAAAGCGCACAATTCTGGAAAATAGTTTGGCAGAAATGCCTATTTCATTCATGAAATCCCGTTCCATCTTTCTGGGATTAATGCCAAATACTTCGGATAACTCCCTGATTCCAACAACTCCTTGTTTTTTAATTATCTCTTCGGCAATAGATTGGGAAAATATTTCTTTTCCTTCGATTCCCTTCATTCTGGAAAGAAAGTATTGACTGATAATGCCCACCTGTTCTTCTTTTGGGGCGCCCTTTAATTGCTGCAAAAATATTTCACCATTGCCCAAAATGATTTCGGCATTCGTTATTTTGTTGATAAAAGCATTGATGGGTTTGTTCATAAACTTATGAACCGCCCACGGTTGAAAACGAACAGCAACTAATTGTGTTACGCCTGCCGAAGTCAGCAACAACTCTCTATCAAATGGGAATATCAGGAAGCTGTCTGGTAGCTGCTGTTGTTCATTTTCGCTTTTTACTAAACAGAAAGGACTACCGGAAGTAAAAATGAGTTCAGTATTTATGTTGGCCCATAGATGTTCGTATGTGTAAGGGTTTTCTCCATAGTTCCGCTCAAGCGTCCAAAAACACTTGATGTATTTCTTTAATTGTTCAGGGACGGTGTATTCTTTGTAATACATGCGGATTATCTTGTTCTGTTGGAGTTTCCCACGGGCTTGACGGTAGCAGCTCAGGACTTGCCGTTTCAGATTTTAAATGTACAAAAGTTTCTACTAGTACAAACGTTCCTAGAAGTATAAATGTAGGGGAGATGCACTTCTAAGTTTAAAGATTTCTTTCAGAAAAATATGTTGGATTGATATTAACTATCAGAATGAGGGGCTACTTCATCTATTTTGTCTGTCGTACATAAATAAGAGAATCCGGTAAACCATCGCGCTTTGCCATTGCTTCAATAGTATCTAAAATCTCCTGTTCAAGCCTATTTTTCACTCGCAGTTCTTCTTCTGGCGACATAAGACTTCTCTGGGCAACATATCCATTTTCTCGAAGCGTAGGATTATAGACATCACTCAATGCAAGCATGCCCCCAAAAGATACCAGATACATTTCTTCTGGCCCTTGTTTGAAATATATCCTTTTGTTATAAATGCTATCAAGATCTACTAGTTTATTATAATACTCCCATTTTGCAGGTACTGCATACCCTCTTTCTTGAATTAACGTATCTAAATATTGCATGATTAGCTCTGAGCTCAACGACGTCTGAATAGGATAATCTAAATCTACAAGGTTACCCGCCTTATAAACAGCGTTACAGCCTGCAATAAAATAGCTTGCAGATATTACAATAATTATCAAGAAACATCTTAACATAAAATCCAATTTATCCTCTTTTTTTGATGGAATAGCTTGCCAATTCCCCTTTTTATCTTTTGTCCACATTGCTTCATTCCTTATCCAATTTCCGTCCTTATCCTTATTTTTTAAGAAATAATTGATAGTTACCCCTATTCCAGCAGCCTCCTTAGTATAATTTTTAAACATAAAGGCAAATATTGCATTTTTCTTGCCTTTTATTACCTCATTGAAACTGGCTTTCCCATTCCAGGCTATACTTCTTTCTCCCTTTGTTACAGGTTGTCCATTATAACCGGGTTGGTCTGCCTGAAGACGGTTCCCAAATTCCCTTTCCTGACATCAAATCCCGCCGACAACAAACTTGTCCAGCTGATGGCTTGCTTTAGCTGACCAATAAATTCAGTAGTGATGATGTTCATCTCAAAGCAAGAGATGATTGGCTATTAATTCTTTCCTATTTCCAGCATCATATTTTTTCAATGTCGCTATAATTTCTCCATTCTTCACCCAATAGGTTTCCCCCCATCCATGGGAATCGAAGCCATTTTTAATGAAAAAATCCGCTGCACCGGGTTCGTCCACATCAAAAACGAATAATTTTATATGCTGGTAATCTTCCAGAGATAAGAATAAGTTTCTAAGCTGAACAACAGTCGGACTCCAGCCCGCATAAAGAAATACTATTCCAGTGGTCTATTTTAAAAAGCATATTATTGGATGCGACTGCAAAAAAAACGAAAAACCAGATTACAAGAGGGATACTCTTCTTAAATTTCTTCATAGGTACTGATTGAAGGTGATACAGAATAAATCAATGATCTATGGTTCAATATCTACATAGAAACAGAAGATTCTAATGAATAAAATTCCACTCCCTCGGAGAGATCATCCTGTACAACTAATCTTACATACTGCGGTTCTTCCCAATTAACACCAGAATTTAGATACCTAAGAAAATGAGCCAAATCAAAATAATTATACGCCCCACATAAGGTATATCGGGGGAATGCATCCGGAAAGGGTTTCTCATTCAAATCAATCATGCTAAACTCCCTGCCATTTTCCCGTACGTAGGCGTTAATTTCGTTCATTCGCTTAGTTAAATTCTCGCTAGGAGAAATAAATAGCATAATAGATGTGTAATTCCCCATTTTTAAGTTTCTTTTTATTACAACTACTAATACATCCCGGTCCTCTTAGTTTTATCTCACTTAAATAATAATACTGTTCTCAGTACCAGCATAAATACTACTTACTAATACCAATAAAACATTTCTCATCACGATATTATTATTTGAAGAAAACTTCGTACTCCATTATCAATCCTTCATCATGCATATATCGGATCTTGTTCAAATCCGGAAACACCACCAAATAATCACTGAACTGAAAAAAGTCCATGCAAAAATATTCCTCATGCCATTCGCTAAACGCCATGAACTCATGAACAAAAATTTTAAATACCCATTCTTTGCGATGGCCTTCGTCAGTAACGATTAAAACAACTTCAGACTCGTCCAAATCATTAAAAAAGAACCTATAGAAATCTTCCCGGGAAAGGTCTTTCTTTCCTAGTTGGTAGTCAATCCAATCAGGTATTTTCTTACGTTTGAACCTTTTGTTACTGATCTCCCCCATCGTATCCCAAAGTGCATTGAAATTGACGAGGTCTGAATATTTCACAAAATTTAGTTGGGTGTCTTTAAGACTTTCGATAGCGGCTGTCCGGGATAGTATCCATTTCATGCCTTCAGTACTATTAACATTCAAAAGAGAGACGATTTCATAGTTAGGTATTTGCAGCGGTAGGGATAAACCGCTTATACTTCCATTGGATCTCGTACAGGTAACATTATATGGCCCAGGTTACACTCCGTTTCGCTACCTGTAAAGGATTCGGCCATTGATTCAAACACGGCTTCATGCTCATCAGCCTGGGATATAAGCTGCTTCAACAGCAACAGCATAAGGCTACCATTCCCTTTCATTCTTTACACTAATTAAATAACATAGTTAGCACACCATCTCTATAAAAATCATTACTATTTCATCACCTCAATTCCCGCACGGTAATCTGCTCTTCCTCCCCCATCATCCAGGAATCACCTTTCACCGTCACCTGATCACCTGCTTTCACTGTTTTGTATTGGGAAGGATCTTTCAGATTAGCATGGCTCACGGTGGCGGAATATATCTTTCCATCTTCGCTTACCACTTTGGCAGTATAACCATCTTTCCCGCTTACTACTTCTTTTACTTTACCCGTGATTTCCTTTACCGGTTTTTGACTTTCGGTGGGCGTGGCAGGCGTTTCCCTTATGGTAGCGGAATCGCTGGCGGGCTGTTTGGGGGGTGTCTGATTACAGGCAGTCATCAGGGAGATGGCTATTACAAAAATACCCGGGGTTATCATGTGTTTTTTCATAGTAATTGATTTGTGCGTAAATATACTCCTAAAGGGAAGATATCATATTAAAATCAAAAAATCCCTTCATCGCTGAAGGGACTGCGTCCACTTGATAAAATGACGTTAGCGCCGGAGCAACCCCACTTCCATAGGAAACAGCTCATTGGTAAAGCTTCCCGCAAGAATGGCCGGGTCCTGCGCCGCAACCTGCCGGGCACTATCTTCCGAATCGACTTCTATGATGCCGAGTCCATATATGCCGGCAGGGTCGAATACAGGTCCAAACACAACGGCTATACGCTTTTCCGTCAAAGCTGTCCAGTAAGCGATATGCCGGTCCATCGTTTCTTTTTCTTCCGCAGTAGTATCCAGGTGAAACGTAGGACGGGGCGGGATTAATTTATAGAGGTAGTACATGTTATTGATGTTGTAAGCCTATTCTGTTGCCGTCTATATCTTTGAACATGCCTACATAGCCGGCACCTTCTCCCAGGAAAGTTTTTTCCATCAGCACCTGTCCTCCTGCAGCATCTACGCGACGGAGTATTTCATGGAGGTCTTTACCACCATCCAGGTAAATAAGTATGCCCGTTGCTGCCGGCTTGTAGTCAGCTCCCTGCACCAAAGCCCCGCTGTTGTAAGTATCTTCTGTAGGGAACAATGCGTATTGCAGTCCGTTCATCTCCATCTGGCTAAATTTAAGCGCGTTAAAAATAGTGCTGTAAAACGCAGTAGCCCTGCCGATGTCGGCAACGGGGATTTCTACCCAATTGATCAAATGTTTCATGATGCGGTGTTTTAAAACAAAATTGGTGCATCGGCAGGAGATAAAATTGTAAAAAACGGAAGTACCCCGTACTTTTGTTAAAAGGCAGGAACATGCATCTCCGCTGCTACGCCATACACCCCTTATTAAAAGAATATATCCTGCGGATATTTCTACTGGAACACGACAGCAATTTAAAAGAAGAAGATTTAAAGCTCATTGTCCCTAATGGCTTGCCGAAAATCGTTATTCCATTCAGCAATGGTATCAGCAGTATTATCAATGGTGTTCATCAGTGTTCCGGAGAAAAAAAGCTTACGCTGATCGGGAATTCAGAGGTGTATTCTCACGTGTCACAGACCTACGACAGCGGCTTTCAGACTATCGGTATAGAGTTCAGCCCCAGGGGCGCATATCGCTTTTTCCGTTTTGACTTGCAGGAAATTGCCAATTGCGCCATGACATTTGACACCGTTTTTGGTAGCCAAACAAATGAATTGCAGGAGAAAATCAATGATGCGGAAACGGTGGATATCTGCATCCATACCCTACAGGAATTTCTTCTTAAAAATCTGGATATAACGGCAGAAGATCCGCTGATTTCCTGCCTCGTAGAACAGATCATGCAAAAGCAGGGAATGTTATCGGTAGGTCAACTCGAAAAAATATCCGGTTATAGTAGTCGTTGGCTGCGTATGAAATTTCTTCAGAAAGTAGGCATCTCTCCGAAAGCATTTACGTCTGTTATCCGGTTCCAGCAGTTTTATAGCATCTATACCCAGCAGGCGGATATCCGGCAATTATCAAAGGAGTTCTATCATTACTATTACGACCAGTCTCATTTCATAAAAGATTTCAGAAAATATACCGGCTTGCCACCCGGCAAATTTCATCAACAGGAAAATGAGTATGGGAGAATATTTTATAAAAACAGGCCCTTCTGATATAAGGGCCTGTTTCATTTATTCTGATTTTAATGATCTTACCGGATTCATAGTAGCTGCTTTCAACGCCAGGAAACCTACAGTGAGCAAGGCAATCATCACAGCCGCCAGTCCTGCCAGCCCAAACGTCCACCAATGGATATTTACGCGGTAGGCAAAGCCATCCAGCCAGCGATGCATGCCCCACCAGCCTAACGGAGTAGCTATCACAATAGCGATTAATACCAGCTTGATAAAGTCGCCGGATAACAATCCTACGATATTGGTAACAGAGGCGCCCAGTACTTTACGGATACCTATTTCTTTGAGTCTTTTTTCGGTAGAATAAGTAGCCAGGCCAAATAAACCCAGACAAGCAATAAAGATGGTCAGACTGCCGAAAGCACCGAATATTTGTCCGAAGCGCACGTCCTGCTGATATTGCTCGTTAAATGCCTGGTCCAGGAAGTTATAGCGGAAAGGCCGCTGCGGCTCCATCACCGCCCAGGTATGTTCCAGCTCCGCGATAGTTTTCGATAAATGATCGGACTTGATACGCAGCGATATTTTATTCTTTGAATCATATGGCGCCATCCTCAGCGTCAGCGGTTCTACTCTTTTATGTAACGACTGATAGTTGAAATCCTTTACCACACCAACGATGGTGCCTTTACGGCCCCATTGCTCATAATTTTTCCCGATAATATCTTCCGGATTAGCATAACCATATAGTTTGGCTGCCGCTTCGTTGATCACCATGGAATGTGCTGTATCTGCCGGAAAATCGCGGGAATAAGCCCTGCCAGCCGCCATCTTCATTTCATAGGCGCCAAAGAAATCATAATCTACTTCATATATCGCGGGGTCAAATTGTTTCATTTCACCACTGGGAGCAGCGATGCTGGTACCCGCATTCGGGAAGAAATCACCCGGCACGGCCCTGGAGGCCGTGATATGCTGGACTGCAGGATTATTAGCTAATGTAGCTTTCACCGCTTCTATGTTCTTATTTACGATTTCATCGCCACCATAATCGATCACCAGCATCTGGTCCTGCCGGAAGCCCAGGTTCTGGGAACGCAGGTGATCCAGTTGGGAAAATACGATAGCAGTACAGGCAATCAGCGCAATAGAAAGACTGAACTGGAATACCACCAACCCTTTCCTTAACTGTATTCCTTTAGTGGAAGATTCAAACTTGCCTTTTAACACCAGTGCGGGCTTGAAGCGGGCCAGTACCCAGGCAGGGTAAATACCTGCCGGCAAACCCACCAAAAACGGCGTTAAAGCAAGCATCACACCCATCTTCCAGGTCAGCAGGTCCGTATAAGGCAGGTGCTTGCCTGACAGCTCTCTTACCAGCGGTAATAACAGCAACACCATCGCAAATGCCAGCACGGTGGCTAACGCGGCAATCAATACCGCCTCTGTCAGGTATTGAAAGATAAGCCCCTGTTGATATGCGCCTACCGCCTTACGTACGCCTATTTCTTTGGCCCTTTCCATAGAGCGGGCAGTAGTGAGATTGATAAAGTTAATACCGGCGATAAACAGGATAAAAGCGGCTACCAGCGAAAATATATATACGTTCGCCAAACTGCCGGTAGGACCCGGCTGCCGCCCTGCCTCAGAATGCAGATATGCATTCTTTAATGGCTCAAATGCAATGGTATAGGAATCAATCGATCCCTGCGGATTATATCGTTTTAAAAATGCCGGCACTTTGGCCTGCATCGCCGCTATATTGGTATGCTCCGGTACCAGGAAATAAGTGTAGAAGTCTACATATCCCCACCAATCAAAGATTTCCGGCCTGATTTTCCGGAAGGTACTCATAGATATCAACGCAGAAAACGTAAAATGAGAATTGGTGGGTATATCTTCCATTACGCCTGACACCATCAGGGATACGCCATCTGCTTTAAATACCTCTCCGATGGGGTTAGTATTGCCAAAATACTTCTCTGCCATGGTTTTGGTGAGCACAATAGTGTAGGGGTTCTTCAATGCCGTTTCCCGGTTACCATACAACAGCTTCCAGCTGAAGATGTCGAAAGTCGCAGAATCCGCAAACATCATATTAGCTTCCTGGAAACGTTTGTCGCCATGTTCCACCAATAAGCTGACCGGACTGGTAAACTGCGTCATTTTGGTGATTTCCGGGAAGTCGGCCTTCAGTGCCGGTCCTACTGGTGCACAGCCCCATACCTGGTACTCTGCCGGAGCCGGTGGAGGAGCATCCTTTTGTCCATTCGGGTTGCGGAATGCCTGCAGTACGCGGTAAATTTCATTATAATTTTTATGATAATGGTCGTAAGACAACTCATCCTTTACATACAAAACGATGAGGACACAGCAGGCGATACCAACCGTTAAGCCGGTAATATTGATCAAAGAGTAAACTTTGCTCCTGGAAAGACTGCGCCACGCGATCTTGAGGTAATTTCTGATCATGAATGGTATGATTTCAACGATACAAGTGATAAATGTACGCTTCGGGGAGCCAAAAAAAATGCCACTTAGGAGAATGTAGTACCATGGCGGGAAAGCAGACGGGACAACCAGGCCGGAATGTTCAATTACGGACACTTTCAGTGCATAAATGAACAGCAAATTGCCTTGATTTCCTGTTGCCGGAATAACTATTTCCGAACATCCACCCTTTAATTTTGTTTACCCATTAACTGGCAGGAAATTAGCGGCTCCTCCATAGGCACCAAAACTAACACACATGAAAACAATGCTGATACTGACCGACTTCTCTGAAAATGCGTTCCGCGCGGCCGAATACGCTGCCGAGATGGCCGGTCCTTTGCGGATAAAACGGATCCTTTTATACCATGCCTATCAAACCATTATCGGGGGCACCGATTTGCCGATAGGAAATTCTCAGAGCAGCCAGGATATTTATGTAGAAAGTATCTCTCAACTGGCGCTGGTACAGGACCGCCTGAAATCATTGGTAAAAGACATCCAGGTTGATCTGCTGGCAGAAGATACTTCTTTGCCGGCCTATATCGGCGACTTATGTAAAGCGGAAGAGGTAGACCTGGTGGTGATGGGGGTATCCGGCAAATCCGGTTTCGAAAAATTATTGCTGGGCAGCACCACTTCCATGATGATAGAAGAAAGTAATGTGCCGGTATTAATAGTTCCCAAAGACACGATTATCGGGCGAGGCATAAAATCTGTAGTATTTACAACTGACCTGAAAGATCATACTGTCATCCCGGTGCATCAGCTCTATGAAATACTGGATGCTTTTCCGGTGCCCGTGCGGGTATTGAATGTAGAGAAAGCATCAAAAGATCTCTATTCAGAAGAGGCGAGAGATACGATTGCCAGTTTACATAATATTTTTGAAAAGTGCAGTGCTACGTTTGACTATATCAATGAAGATGATACAGTAGATGGTATTCTTTCGTATTCCAATCAGCACCACGCTTCTATGATCATCGTAGTTCCCCGGAAGACGGGATTCCTGGCATCGCTTTTTAAGAGCAGCATTTCCAAAAAACTGGCATATGATTCCAATATCCCGTTGTTGTCTTTACCTCCGGCGCCAGTGAAATAAAACCATCAGCTCCGGTGTAAGCCGGAGCTGATGATCTGACTTAAATCAGTACTTTATTATCTACAGCACATTTGATCAGCATAGCGGTATTACGCGCATTGAATTTGCCGAGCAAATTACGCCGGTGACTATCTACTGTATCTGAACTAATGAACAGCTTTTCTGCTATTTCGTGATTGGTATGGCCGTTGGCAATGAGCCATAGTACTTCCTTTTCCCGCTTGGTAATATGCAAATGCAGCACACTGTCTCCTTTCAGGGCTTGTTTTAATTCTGCAGAGAGATAGGTCCTCCCGGAATAAACATCGTGAATGGCCTGCAGTAATTCTTCTTTATCGGCATTTTTCATCAGGCATCCGCTGGCGCCACTATCCAGCATACTGGCAATGCCGCTGTCGTTTTTATGATAACTTAATCCCAGCACGGCCACTTCAGGATATCGCTTCTTTATGCTGGCGCAAAGTTCGGCGCCGCTGATATCGGGCAATAGGGTATCGAGTAAAACAACATCTGCGGTATGCTGATCTAAAAAATGAAGACAGGAGATACCGTTCCTGGTTTCGCCTGCCAACTGAATATCTGCTTCCATGCTGAGCAGGGATCGTAACCCCTCTAAGATCAATGGGTGATCATCAACAAAATATAAACGGATCATGGTTTTTCTGTTTGCTGTAACGTCTGTATGCTATGGCATAATGATTTGGGTGAACAACTTAACTGCTCATTTACTATGCATGTAAGATAGTAAAAATAATCTGTGTATCAAGGACAAGACAAGTTTAAACTATCAGCATACACGCCCCCCAGGCAGGTTTTATTTCAGTGTCCGCAAAGCTGATCAGCGACAGCCCTATTCCGGCAATTCCTTCGAGCACATTATGGCTGATGATATAATCGGGATGATGATAAAATTTAAAGCCTGCGGGCCCATCGGACCAGGTATTCATTTGCAGGGTTGTTTGCAGCCAGCTCCGGGAAGCATTCAGCAAAGCAGTATCATTGGCGGCTAATCCTGCCTGTTGCAATATGTGTGCAATACCGGCGCTGCCATGGCATAGACAGGCATCATTTACCGCTCCGTTTTTCGCATTCCGGTGACTGCTGATATGCTGGAACATCCGAAGGGCTTCCTGCTGGTAATCATTTCTTTCCAGTCGTTTGCCAGTATTCCAGAGCATAGTCGCAATACCARGGTCTCCGTAGCACCAGCCCAGCCGGCTATGGGCTTCTCCCATTACCCGATTGTTGGCATCTACTAATACCGGGTATAGCGATTGTTCTGCCACATCGGATTTATTGCGGGTGCCCATCAACCATTGTATGCTTCTTTCTATAAGGGACAACGCGGTTTCCCTGGCGATGCCTTTTTCATAACATCTTGCCAGTATATCAATAATAGCAGGATTGCCATGTGCCAGGCCCAGGTTAAACAGGTGCTGATCCTCGTATTCCTGGCTTTTACTGGAGAAGTGATCTCTCCAGGCAATACCGCCAGGCACTGGGATAGCTGTTTTCTCCAGGTGATGCACCAGGCTTTCCAGTTGTGTAACTGCTGTTGGTGCGGGGAGTCTTGCCAGGAAATAAAGCGCAGAACCCAATCCCTGATGCAGGAAATCGTTCTTGCCTTCCTTTAGCTCTGCTGCCATGAAATCGCCTATCAATACATCAATATCGGTAAAGGTATCGGCTGCATCATCGGCTTCAATGAAGCCCATATCTGTCAGGTGCTGAATACACCAGGCTACGCCTGCGATACCGCTGCAGTGGGAACCATTCATCGGCTCTTCTGATAATGCCTGCAGGCATTTTTCTATAATTTCATATACTTTATCCAGGTGTTCTTCCTTGCCGGTGAGCAGGTAATAATATGCATAAAACAAGGCTACGCCGGTATAGCCACCTAATAATCCGGTGTTGGTATCTTCTGTTGTAAACCTGTCCAGTTCCGTGCAGATCCTTTGCAGGACTAATAATGCTTCTTCCTTATGATCCATAAACCGAATTGACTTTATAAAACATGTAATGGCAAAACATGCATTGCTTACGCATACATGTTTTGCCATACAGTCAGTTGCTAATAAAAAATATCAATCAGTAGCGGCAAGAATCTACACTACAAATAGGAGCACCCTGGCTCATATTGTCAGTGCAAATACGAAAGGAGCAAATGATGGAACAAGTTCCGGCAGTTGCTGCCATTTGTTGTTGGTGTGATGCCGCAGAAAGACTGGCTACTTTTATTTTACCCAGACTTAATTTTTTTTCTGATAGCTTTTTCATAAACTAATTTTAAGCGGGACAGTAAATTAAAATCAGAAAATACAAGAGTCCACACTGCAAACAGGGGCACCCTGGCTCAGGCAACTGATTTTCACGCTTGGCACGCAACCAAGTGATAGCATAAACCCTTCTGCAGTAACATTTACTTTACTGAGGTCAGCTACTTTTATTTTACCCAAACTTAATTTCTTTTCAGATAATTTTTTCATCATCTATCAGTTTAGAAACAAGGATCTTTTGAAATTGGAGGTGTACATTTTGCCATCAGGCTGCAACCGGTGTAAGTTGGTCTGAACGCGTCTCCTTGTTCCAGACTGCTGATGCTTAATTTGGCTACTTTCAATTTACCGAGGGCAAGTTTTTTAACAGGTGTTTTTCTCATAATGCAAATTTATGTGGTTGAAAAATTAAAGACTAAATGTTTGGCAGGTCTCTAAAATAGGGCATTTAAAAAATACAGGTTTTACATCGTTATCATTACAGGATGATCGTAAATGTAGGTAGAAACTGAGAAAAGTAGACTCACGGAAAAGCGTGATTTTTCGAAAAACATGTTTAAACACAAATTTTACCGGTTTTCCGTGATGTGAGGTTGCAGCAGAAACCGTTACCTTCAGCGACTAATGTTGACCTTGGCCATGATTAGAGCTGAAAATTTTTATGTGGTGAGAACACCACTACTACCGGTGAATGTAGCCACAGAATTAAACCATATTACCAACGCCACGCTCGCTGCTGTTATAAAAGAAACTTTCCGGGACCAATATCTGCAGGAAGCCATTTATATTGCTTCTCCTGAACTATACCAGGAGCTCCAAAAGTGGTTAGAGGATGCTTCCGTGAACGAAAAAGATAATTACAAACTCGCTGCTGCTTTATACCGGTACCTGTTGCGGATGAGTACCCGCTGTACGCCCTATGGCCTCTTTGCCGGTTGCGCTACAGGCGATCCCGCAGATCATACCGACATCCGGCTGAATAATAAAGCCGAGCATAAAAAGCACTGCCGCCTGGACATGAACTATGTAGCAGAGCTGGCAGTAGCTATCACCGCTGTACCCGAAATAACAGAACAACTGCTTTATTATCCCAACAACTCTTTATACGCCACGGGTAATCAGTATCGCTATGCGGCATACACCATTAAGAATAAATTCCGTAATTATTACCTGACCGCTGTTAATCAAAGTCCTTACCTGGACAAAATGCTGCATACTGCCGCCCCGGGAGCAACGTTAAAGGATATACGTAACAGCATTGTTAGTGAAGCCGATGAGATCAGCGAAGAAGAAGCGGCTGAATTCACTGCGGAACTACTGCAGAACCAGCTGCTGGTAAGTGAACTGGAACCGACCGTTACCGGGGAAGAATTTTTTGTGCATCTCAACCACCGGTTAAGACATTTCTCCTACACGGAAGAATTTACCACTCCCCTTTCGCGTATACAAACTATTTTACAGGATCAGCGATCCGGCATCGACAAATATACTGCCACGCACGCGTTGGTGAAATCCATGATCCCCAATACCAGCAGCAAGGATCTGGTACAAACGGATCTTTTCCTGTCTACCGGCAGCAATACATTGAGCCATACGGTCATCAATGAATTGTCTGCACAAATCGGACAACTGTGGAAACTGGCGCCTATCAACAAAAACGCGGATCTTCAAAGTTTCTGTCAGGCGTTCCAGCAACGATACGAAGAACAGGAAGTACCGCTGAGCATTGCATTGGACACCGAAGCCGGTATTGGTTACGGCTCACACAGCAACGGCAATACGGATCATACGCCACTGGTAGATGACATACACGCCGCACCAGGTGGGCAAACCAACAGCAGCCCCCGTAGCAAAATGCAGGAATTCCAGCTACAGCAACTGCATCAGTGCCTGCGCGACAGTAAAAAAGTCATCAACATCACCAAAGAACAACTGGATACGCTGAAAGACAAAGAAGTACCTGCGTTGCCGGACAGCCTGTATCTCATGGGTAGCATCCTAAGCAATAGCGCCGCCGCCATCGACAATGGCAACTACCTCTTTGATATGAACGGCTGCAGCGGCCCATCGGCGGCTAACCTGCTGGGAAGATTCTGTCATGGTGATGAAAAGCTGGCCACCAAAGTAAAGGAATGTCTTGCTGCGGAAGAAGCCAATGATCCGGAGAAAATTTACGCAGAAGTAATACACCTGCCGGAATCCAGAACCGGCAATATCCTGATGCGTCCCCGCCTCCGGGAATACGAAATTGTGTACCTGGCGAATAGTCTTACCCCGGAAGCATTCCAGATACACCTCTCCGACCTGATGGTGAGCGTACAACGTGGTAAAGTGGTGTTGCGCTCCAAAAAGCTGAACAAAATCATTATACCCCGGATGAGTACCGCTCATAACTATCGTAACGGTTTGCCGGTATATAAATTCCTGTGTGACTTACAAAGCCAGGACTATCATACCGGAATCGCCTGGCAATGGCAGCTTCCGGGTGAAGTATCTTTTCTTCCCAGGATACAATACGGACATATCATTCTCAGTAAAAGCACCTGGACATTAAACAAAAAAAACTGGCCGGCACTAGCCAATGCTACAGCGGCGCAGTATATGGGTATTTTTCAGGAGATAAAAGCACAACTGGACCTCCCCCGTTATGTGGTCATCACAGAAGGTGACAATGAACTGCCGGCAGATCTGGAAAATGAAGTGGCTGTTCACCTGCTGATGACACAACTGATCAAAAAAGAACAAGTCACCCTGCAGGAATTCCTCCATACACCCGATAACTGCTGGATAGAAGGACCCGAAGGGAAACATACCAATGAATTTATTATCCCACTGAGGTATATCTCTCCCGAAAAAAATAAAAAAGAACAACTGCTCATCACTACCGCGATAACGGACATGCCTGTACGCCAATTTGTTACCGGCAGTGAATGGCTGTATGTAAAGCTTTACGCAGGCACCCGCAGCGCAGAAAATATCCTGAAAGAAATCATACTGCCACTGACCCGGCAGCTCATGCAGGAGAACATCATCGACAAATGGTTTTTTATCCGGTATAATGATCCGGAAAATCATCTTCGCATCCGCTTCCATCATGGCGAACGCAAAGATTTCTGGAAGGTAGTACTGGAAAGACTATACGATGCACTGGGAGATGCACCCAATAGCGTTTACCGCCTGCAAACAGATACCTACGAAAGGGAAATAGAACGCTATGGCGCCGGCACCATGACTTTCAGTGAAGACTTCTTCCACTACGACAGCGAAAGCATACTAAACATACTGAACCTGCTGGAAGAGGAAGAAGGCGAAAATTATCGCTGGCTCCTGGCCCTGCGGGGAGTAGATACCCTGCTGAATGATTTTGGGTATGCACTACCGGAAAAATTCGCCTTGCTTAAAAGGCTGCAGGCAGGTTTCTATGAAGAATTTGGTGGCGGCAAGCCCCTGCTCCTACAGCTAAACGATAAATATCGTGAAGAGATGCGCAAAGTAAGCAGCATCCTGGATCCCTCGCAGGATGCTGCCAATGGTATTGAAGAAGCCACCGCTTTTCTCGCTGCCCGCTCTCAGCAAATAAAACAACGCCTGGTCGGAGTAAACATCGAACAGCGGAACGATTTGCTGGGCAGTTATATTCATATGCATCTCAACAGGATGTTATTATCCAACCAGCGCAAACACGAACTGGTGATCTATCATTTCCTGAGCAGGTACTATGAATCATTGATGGCCATCGCTAAAAAACAGCTTAAAGCGGTATTATAAAAACATTCAAATCATCACTTTTTAAACGGATCCGAATACTTCACATCTTTTATCAGCTCTTCATCTGTGAGTGTTTTCAAAAAGGCAATTACATTGCTTTGATCTGTGGCGCTCATCCGTGAACCACCAACACGCAACTGTGTCCCCAGGGCGGGATTACGTTTAACACTGGAAGCATAATGATTCAGCACCTGCTCCAGCGTAGTAAAACGCCCGTCATGCATATAGGGAGCAGTTAACGCTACATTCCTCAAACTCGGAATTTTGAAAGTACCCTGGTCCTGTGGCTGATGGGTGATTTCTCCGAACCCTTTATCGGTATAATTTTCTTCCAGTCCATTATTAGAACCCAGGCCTGTGTTAACACCGGTATTATCCACTATCAGGAAAGTAGTTTTTTGACCGATGGAAGCGGTGCCGAGGTCACTGTGGCATTCTGTGCAGAAGCCGTGCTGCATGGTATGCAGCCCATCCAATTCGGCTGAGGTAAAATTGGCGAAGTTATTTTGTACGCCTTTATCATATTTTGAATTAAAGGAAACAATAGAACGCAGGAACTGCGACAATGCTTTCCCGATCTTATCCGAAGTGACATCCGTTGTGCCGAAAGCCGCTTTAAACAAAGCCGGGTAATAGGTAATTTCCTTCAATTTATTTTCCAGCGTAGCCAGATCGGGCATACCCATTTCTATATGATCGAGGATGGGCATGAGGGTTTGTGTTTCAATATCTGCAGCGCGGAAGTCCCAGAACATTTTCTTGTCTTTGAAGAAGCGGACATTTACTACCGGCATGGAATTACGCCTGGTTACTTTTCCATCAAATCCTTTGGACTGCGCTACTATATCAGTAAAAGCATTTGCCTGATGATGACAGGAAGCGCAGGCAATCGTGTTATTGATGGATAATGCTTTATCATAAAAAAGTACCCTGCCCAGTGTAGCGCCTTCATTGGTAATAGGATTGCTGGTGGGGGTATTATCCAACTGGGGATTGGCTTTCATAAAGGCCAATAACCAGGGGGGCATGTTGTTCCTGGTATTCACATAGTCGTATAGGGTAGCCGGTAAATTCAGCGGACTATTGCCATTGTCCTCCGTTCCCGGACCCGGTTGTTGAGGCGTAGTACTATCCTCTTTTTTGCAGGACAGGCTATTCACTGTCATCATCGTTGCTACAAATAATAAAATCAGGGAGCTTTTCAGATACATGTTTTGGGTTTTCTGTAATTACACCTGAAAAGAGCAATACCCTTATGCATCTCAATTACCCACACCATGTATTAACACTATGTTGATACTGGCAATGCCATGCTTAGCACCCGCTTAGTACCTATAGAAGTAGTGCAGGAGAGGTGGACTTGATGCGGGGATGACGTTCGGATGTATAACCGGGATGAAATTGAATCTGCAAATGGATGGAGGTGAAAAATAACCATAGTAGGGCTGCTGCAGTACCAGGGGGGAGCTGCGGAAAGAGATGTACTATTGAAAGGAAGCAGGTATAAAGCGTTTATTTATCAAAATATCTCCAGGGGCAAGGATCGCTTTATTCCAGTTGAATAAAAGATGGATATACGTGTGTGTAGGTAAGTTTGGGAAGCAATTTCGTGCGCTTTGGGTACGTACGTTTATTGGCAGATTTGGGTGCTTGTGGGGCTGCCACTGCAATAATATCGGCGGCCATGTATTGTCTGCTGCAAGATGGGCCGTCTTTGTATATCGCTCTTACCTGGAAAACCACTACCAGTGAACCCTCCCCCGGTACATCCAGTGAAACATTTGTTTCCTGGAAAGTGGTATCGGGGGCTATCATGAGCGTAACCGTTTCGCTACCCGCCACCTGGCGCGATCTAAAATTAATACGCGTTGCGATCACTTTAACTTCCAGCGCAGTAATACCTTTATACCCGTCGATGGTTTGTGCGGGAATATTTAATACTCCGTTAGGGAGAAGCCGGGGAGCCACCGGAAAGAAACGATCTACGCCGGTACGCTGATTGAAGCGGAAGCCTGTCAGGGCCTCGTGATGATCGCCGGCAGCAATGAGTAGCTTGTTCAGCCGATTGATGTGGGCGCCGTCACAATGGATATCCAGGTTGCTGTAGAAAGCATGACGGATAAAAGCACCTTTCCTGCTGGCGATGCCAAAGCGCCGGGATGCGCGACGGGTAGCAGCCGTTTGCTGCACGCTTTGCGGCATGGAGCGCAGGAAGTAGTTCCCATTGCGCTTATACCCAATGAGAGGGCCGAGTTTTCCCGTAAAGGGAAGGATAGACATTTGTTTTGCCATGAGAGATTATTTTGATTACTATAAATATAACATAATCCGGGGAACCAGTTTTCGGGACAGATTGAAGATTAACTAAAGGGAGTGTATGGCGTATTGTATAATATTCAAAGGCAGTGCACTAAGGATTTGAGAATGACAAACGGGAGTGTATGGGCCTTTAGAAAATATTGAAAACGGATATTCCCCCCATTATCAACCTGATCCATCACTAATTTATTTAGCATTTCATATAAATAGAAAAGCCCCAAACACTACTACAGCATAGCGTTCAAGACTTTTCTACATTATTCATTTGCTTTCTTCTACAAAAATACTAATATTTTTAGTAAAACCTAATTTATTTTTTTGACCTTTTATGCGTTCAGATCATGCTTTGTCCAGATGAGTGCATCGGTATCATAGCCGAGTTCTTCTGCCTGTTCGAGGAAACGTTTTTTAATTACCGGCGGAATGCTGGTGGTGCGGGATAAGATCCACATGTATTTCAGATTATTCCCTACCACTAACGCATGTTTATAATGTTTGTCAATATCAATGATGTTGTAACCTGCATAGAAGGGTCCGAAAAAAGACACTTTCAACCGGGCCACATCAGGTGTTTTTACAAACTTAGCGATGCCCGAACTTTCTTTCCAGAGCTGTTTTGCGGGACTGAATCCTTTGTTATCTACTTCCAGTTCTCCGTCATCGTTTAATGAATAAGTAGCAGTAACGTTCGTCAGATTGTGTTCAAACTTATAGTCCAGGCGGGCTATTTCATACCAGGTACCTACGTACCTTCTCACATCAAATGGCGATATTGCTGTTGCGCCCCTGGGAATAGACACTTTGCAGCTATTGTAGAGAATAATAGCCGCAGCAGCAGATACACCTGCTGTCACTGCAATAGCAAGAAGCTTTTTGTTATTCATAAATATCGAATTTTTGTCTATGTATGAATGCAAATACTCTGCCTTTAAGAAATCGCTGTGCTGTAAAGGGCGTAGAAATGAAGGTGTTAGCGAAGTTGTGGCGTTTCCGCTACAAATGGGGGAGATTTCAGCTCCGCTGTCAATTGCGCCAATGCATCCTGCGCAATACAGTTCTTCAGCCGTACCCAAGTACGGGTACATTATTTTTTTGTGTTTCAATGAACTTCCGGGGATGAAAGATGTAAAGGAGGATAAAATACTGAAGGATTTTGGCAAAAACCTGGAAAAGCTGAGGAGAGCAAAAAAGCTAAGCACGCGCGAGTTTGCTTATTTAGCGGATATTTCTCATAGTTCTGTAGGGAGGTTGGAAGCTGGAGAAACCAATCCAAGCATGACGACTTTGCTTAAGTTAGCGGAGGCGCTGACAGTAGATTTGAATACATTAGTGCTCAAAAAATAATTCTCACCAGTTCTCTTTTTCTATGAGTATGACAAGTTATAACAGAATTAAAGCAGCACTGGCTGATAGAAAAAAAACAGGTAAAGAATTAGCCAATCATCTTGGGATGTCAGAACAAATGGTGTCTAAATGGGTGACTAATACATCCCAGCCTTCCCTGGAAAACCTGTATAACATTGCTGAATATTTGAAAGTGAGTGTATGCCTCCTCCTGGTTACACCTGATAGGTATAAGGAAGATTAATTACAAATGTCCATGCCAGCAATAACAAAAGAAATACTCAAAGAATTCGGCTCACGCCTTAAGAATATAAGAGAGAAAAAAGGAATGACCTTATTAAACCTTGAGGTAAAAAATGGGGTCAATAACGGCGACATTTCAAAAATCGAAGGCGGTAAAATAAACCTCGCCTTTACTACACTTGCGAAACTGGCTTACGGATTGGAAATTAAAATGAGTGAACTTGTGGAGTTTTGATATAAAATTTTAAACACAATAAATATTTCAAACACTTTGAACAAACGATCTGTTTACATCACTCTTCTTATTATCATCCTGGCTTTCACCCTGTTTGAAGAGGTAAGACTAAGACCCTATCTCTTTAAGCATCATATTACCACCCTGTTCCTTGCGGATTCCCTTCCCAATTTCCTGGCGGTAGTGGTACTTTTCCTTGGCTACTCCATCATAAAATTTCCGCTTGATGAACGAAAAACAATCAGCACTATTGTTTCAGTTGTCGTAGGGCTTTCGCTGTATGAACTTTGCCAGTTGTGGATGCCGCAGCGGACTTTCGATATAAAAGACGTGGTGGCTTCTGTCTTAGGCGGAGCGTTCTCCTGGTTGATTTTCCGCATCGTGAACAAGTTAAAACCATCTACTCCTTCGGACAATTGAAGAGCCAATGCATACCATATCGATCGGTGAGCGCGCCATACCTGGCTCCCCATGGCATATCTGCTAACGGCTCCGTTATCTGACCTCCTACCCCAAGCTTTGAAAAGAAAGTATCCAACTCTTTTTCTGACTGGCAATTAATGCACAGCTGCACCGTATTTCCTTCTACACGTTTTACCCTGCTCAAGTCAGACGCCATAATCACCAAAGCGCCAGCGGTTAATGAGGAATGTAAAACCAGGTCCTTCATATGATCGGGCATTTGTGCCGCCATCATAGGCGATTCCGCGACGGTTTGCAGGAATAGCTCGCCGCCAAAACAATCTTTGTAGAAGGTCATGGCCTCGCGGCAATTGTTATCGAAGCTGAGGTACGGATTCAGTAATGCCATGGTGGGAACTTTTAATAAAACAAACTTACCCCTATTATTCGGAAGATACAGGGAGGAAAGGGGACATTGTAAGGGTATAACAGGCCAAATGCGATGCAAAGTCAGTACGATTTGTAATTCGTGCGTGTTTTTCTTAAATTAAGGTAGAAATGAGATGCATATTCCCTTAAAATCAGGTACTATGACAAGCAATACCGAATCCGCCCAGGTTTTTCCTACGCTGAAAGTCGATGATATCAACAATGCTATTGATTTTTACACGACCAAACTTGGCTTCTCCCTTAAATTCACCTGGGGCGATCCGCTTACCTATGCGGGTGTTACACTTGGTAAAGTAACGATACATCTGTCCAAAGACACGGACTATGTGAAAGGACACTCGGAGGTTAATTTTATTATCGATAATGCCGATGCACAATATGAATTTCACCGCGCCAAGGGCGTGGAAATAGTCACGCCTCTTGAAGACCAGGCGTATGGCATACGTGACTACACCATCAGAGATTTGTATGGCAACTATTTAGGATTCGGGCATTACATCTATAGCCAAGGACCTCCGATTAAAATAGAACGCGTGGAAGTACCGGTCCGGCTGGAAAAGCGACTGGCAGCCCTGTTGCAGGAACTTGCCGCACACAAAAACATGAGCATATCTGCCTGCCTGGAAGAAACGTTGTTACATACTTTTGAGCGTGTAGGCGATACCGTTGCCAGCCCGCATACCGTCAGTACCCTTAATTATATCCAGGAGCTAAAGAAAAAACATGGCATAGACTATGACACCCATGACGGCTATCGTTTTATAGAATAATACCGCTAACTATTAAACTGACGGAGATGGTGATCGGTATGCTTATACACCAGCTGTCCTACCTGTTCATGGGTCAGTTCTCCAAAAAATGCGTGTACAATGTTCGCATTGTTAGCAGGTCTATATTCCTGCAGCAGCGCAATCCATTTACTTTTTTCAGCGGCTACATTCCCGCTCGCCCCCTTCACTTTAAGCTGCGGGAGTGTAGGCACATTTCGCTTTATCAAACGATCATCTCCCACGAAATCCTTCAATGCCCATTTCCCAAACAAACGCCCCAGGAACGAACGTTTATAACGAATCTTACCTAACATCATCTGCTCATAAGTGGTACAATGTTTCAACATCTCATAAACATTCATTTTACCCCATTGGGGGGTGCTGTCTTCATGCAGCATATTGATTCTGCTAATCAATTCCTCCCGTGTGACGTTGTCAAATATTGTTTTCATCATGATTGGTGGTTTGTGCAAACTTTTAACAAACTTACGGTACAGGCAGCAATAAGCAGGGATGCAAATACGCCAACATAAGGGGGTATTTGAGTCAATTCGGTGCAGCGGATCAGGGGTTTGCATTGGCAGTACTATCCGACAAAGTACGGGCACTATCCCGCAGCATCAACCCGGTAGCGGCCGGCAGCAATACTGGTGGCGTCAACGCGGGCTCCCGGCGTTGCTGACGCAAATGCCATTGCCAGCTACCAGCCAGTAATAATAAAAAGATGGCGGCAGCGGCCACATATTTAAACCAGGATCGGGAAATCAGCGGCAACTGCATACGATGGATCTCCGGTGTTATAGCTTCGTTCTGTTCTACTTTCTGCATGATCTCCTGCCCCATTTCGTCTGCATTAAAATCGGCGTGTGCTGCAAACGCAGGATCTGTAAAAGCATTTTGTAATAACTGTGATAGTAGAATTTTGTTCTCCGGTAGCATGGCCATAGATCTGAACAGCCGCAGATCGGCTGCAGACAATGATCCGGTCATATATTGATTAAATAATGCTTCGAAGGTTGCTTCAGATATATGGGCTGGCAGATTTAAACGATTATCGCTGGTAGGCGCCACTCCCAGATGAAAGAAGAGGGTATCAAGGTTGTCGGTATGCAGCACTTTTTTACGCAGGTGATCCCTGATCAGCTTGCGGGCGCTTACATATATAAAGACAGCGGTGCTTTCTACTTCGGGCAGCTTTTCCCGGCTATTCCATAATTTCACGAAAATGTCCTGCGACAAGTCTTTAGCCTGTTCCGGCAAGCGGCTTAACCGAAGCGCGGTACCATAAATCTGTGGCCAGTATTGCTTAACGAGTGCCTGGAAGCTGCGCTCATCTCCTTTGGCTACGGAGAGCAATAATTCCTGTTCATTCGTGTGGCTCAAGGGTAGTATCTGTTATTCATACGGATAGTAAAGTATGAAAATAACACAACCGCAGCGATTTTGCAAAATGCATTTTCCACATCGTTTAAATAGCCATGCAGGAGAGGGTTTCTCTCCTGCATGGCTATTTAAAAAAGGCCTTAATTTATTTTATGTACGCTCAGATTATCATAATAGATGTATCCTACCGTGGAGGATTGCCAGTAAGTTTGGCTACCACCGCGGAACGTATGGAAAGTAACGCCGCGGATCAGCCGTTTGCTGTCGTTGGTGGTCCAGCGGATATCGCGGTCGAGTACCACCGTATTGTTGATAACAATTTGTGCGTGTCCGTTAGTGTTGCTGCCGGTATTGCTTTTAATATACAGGTGCACATGATAAGTAGTTCCTTTTTGGATGCTGCCGCTGGCGGGGTAAGAAAGACCGAAGTCGTCGCCATACTGCCCGGGCTGATCTTTATAGTACAGATAAGGCTGAAAATATACCCTGCCGGCATCGTTCTGATACCACATGAGTCTTAATGTACCGCCATTGCCATCCCAGGCGGGATCGCCGCCGGTATTACCATCTCCGATGGAAAAGCCAAAGCCTACTTTACCGCCCCGGCTCCAGTCGAACTGACTATGAAAACGGATATCATAATCCATTTCATAGGCGGCGCCGTCTTCCACATCGATGTTGGCCACTACTCCACCGGCTGCGGAAAGCGCGTTAGGGTTCAGTTGAATGCGCAGGTTGCCATTGGAATTGTATGCGCGGGATTCGTTCCAACCTGTTACATTGCCAAAATCGGTGTTGGCATTGGCGGTGGTGTAAGTGGTGCCATTGGTGTAGTTGTCCCAGTTTACTGACCAGGTACTGTTGATGTCGTTGACGGCTGCGAGGGCGTTGGGGCTGCTGTCTGCAGGGGTACCGGTGGTGTGCAGGTCTTTACGGCAGGAAACAACGCTGCTGCTGAGTAATAACAGCCATGCTGCTACTGCATAGCGTGAGAAACAAGTGGAATTCATGCTGATTTAATTGTGGGTGAAAAATTGGTTTATCATAGTGATGGTTACAGTACAATGATTTTTTTGGTATGGCGCTTATTATCGTGCAGCACTTCGAGGATATAGGCACCTGCAGGAATATTGCTGGTATTGACTTTAAAGCTGCGGGCATTGGGTTGCTGTACCATTACCGGCTGCATGTTAGTACCGATAACAGATGCTTTTACCGGCGCCTTGCTGTTATAGTCGCGGAGTGTAACCGTAAACGTAGTCCCGGCGTTAATAGGGTTAGGATACACCTGTATAGCAGTAGTGGTTTCTTCCACAGCGACGGTTTTGGTTGCAACGGTCATAGCAGTGGGGGCGGTAATAGCTGCCAGGGCGCTTCCTGTACCGTAGTTGAAGGATTCCYAGGTACCTGCGGTTGTTCTCCAGGAGCTCATGGCCTGTGCGCCGTTTTCTGAGCTGATATAACCACCGTTATTGCATTGCAGGGAGATGGTGCCGTTGGTGTTGCTGATCCAGGTAAACTTTTCCCAGTCCTGAAAAGTGGCACGGTTACACGTAATGGCTTGTGTGCCGTTTTCGGAAGATACGTACTTGTTCTGGCTGCGTAATGCGATTTTGCCGCCGCCTGCATCTACCACGGTAAACTGTTCCCAGCCCTGCGCAGTGGCGCGGTTACAGTTCATGGCCACGGTGCCGTTTTCGCCGCTTACGTACAGGTTGTTATTCCCGCGCAGCCAGATAGTTTGTCCGATGGGTGCGCTGCCGGGGTTGCCCGGGTTACCGGTTCTGGTCACCACCACTTCGTGGATAGCTGATACCAGGGAGTTGGCGCCGGTAACATCCTGCGATAATTCCCAGATCATGATACCACTGCCCTGATCGAAAGCCAGATTGGTTTTTTGTTTGATGGTAGTGATACCATTATAGCCAACGTTACCAAATATATCGGCATAGGGATTGGCTCCCCTCGCCAGCAGCTGGGCATAGGATTCCCAGGTAGGGTGGCCATAGAAAGGCACTCCCAGTACCGTTTTGGATGCAGGCAATCCGCGGCCACGCCAATAGTTTATTGATTGGGTAGCATAATTATAAGTGGAGTGGTCAAAGTCGTTGTAATCATACGCCATGAGGTTGTAAAAGTCCACGAGGGCGAAAGCGCTGCTCAGGATACTGGCGCCGTCGGTGCCCACGATAGCGCCGGTCAATAACTTACCCCGGTTATGCATCTCTGTGCTGAGCTGCGTCATCAGGGCAATGTAGTTGTTGGCAGACGCCCCGGCATTCGGATATTCCCAATCGATATCTACTCCATCCAGTCCGTACTGGTTGACGAAGTTGATCATATTGGTCACGAAATTATTCCGGTAGGTGCCGTTGGCGGCCAGGCTTTCGAAGGCGCCGTCGTCACCATTGTTCCACCCGCCTACAGAGATCATCACCTTTACATTGTTGGCATGTGCCGTGCTGACGAGACTCTGCAGCTTAGTGGGATTTTCGATGGCCTGCAGGCCACCGGTGTTGGTAGGTAACAGGAATGCATAGTTAATGTGGGTTAACTTGCTATACTGTACCTGGTTTACATTACCGGCCCAGGAAGGCATATAGCCAATGACACGGAACGGGGTTTGGGCAATCGTAGTGCAATAGCATACGAGTAGGATGGCTAACAATTTTAGCGTTTTCATGAGGGGTGGTTTTGGTTGAAAAATATACAGTACACCCAAATGTAAACGTTTGCATAAAAAAACGTTTACACCCCACTACGTCATTACTACGACATGATAAACTTTTCTTCCAAAACCATTGAAAATCAAATGCTATTCATTCGCTGTTGGAAAACTTCCAGGAACTGCCCTACATGAAATCCATCCATTAATGCATGATGTACATGTACCGAAACCGGCATCAACTTCCGATCTCCTTCTTCTCTCATCTTCCCAAAAGCTATTTTCGGGCAGCTATCTTTAAAGGAAAAACTACGGGCATGGGAAATAGATGTGAAATTGATCCAGGGCAGGGAAGAATAATGGATTACGTTTTCTCCCGATACCGCAGGCACCAGCCCGGTGCTGTTCCTTATCCGCTCCGTTTCTTTCTTACTATGTGCTTCAAACTCGCTGAAATCTTCGTAGTAGTCCATGTAGGCAAAACCGAACGTGCCATCCGGACGGTTAATGGTGGGCGACGCATGTACCTGGTCGTAGATCCATACCTCCCCATCCGTAATCCGGTAGCGGAAAGGTGTTACTTCATTGGCTGCGGCCAGTGACTTATGCAGATACAATAAGAAAAAGGAACTGCCTGTTGCCTTGGCCTGCTCGTAGGTGGCCGTGCAGTCGATGTCTGTACAAACACCAAAAAATGGTTCTTCAAAACGGCCAAAGAACTGAAAATGATCTTTTCTCGCCCAGGTGTTCAGGTCTAATAATTGTTTCATGCGATTAATTGAGGCAGGAGATCTGCCACTGTAGTAAATTGATAAAAACGGGGATCTTCTATGGTTGCATCCACATGTTCATGTGCCCAGGTGGTATGATACGGAATATGCACCGCATGGCCCCCGATGGCCAGCACCGGCATCACATCCGACTTCAGGGAGTTACCTATCATCAGGAATTCTTCCGGGCGGCAGTCCAGGTGCTTCAGCAATTTGGTATAATCGCTTTCCTTCTTGTCGCTCATGATTTCAATATGATGGAAATAATGCTCCAGGCCTGATTTTTTCAACTTCCGTTCCTGGTCCAGCAGATCACCCTTTGTAGCCACCACCAGCCGGTATTTGCCGGATAATGCCTGCAATACGGTTTCTATGCCGTCCAGCAATTCAATGGGCTTGTTCAGCATTTCCTGTCCGTATTGAATCACCTTATGGATGACTTCCGGCGGCGCTGTGTTTTCAGATACCCGCAACACCGTTTCTATCATGCATAGCATGAATGACTTAATACCATAGCCGTATAACGACAAATTGGCCATTTCCGTTTTAAATAATTCCTGCGACACGGTATGATGTGGCAGATAGTCTTCCAACAGACTGCAGAAACGGGCTTCTGTTTCCTGGAAGTAGGGCTCATTCACCCAAAGGGTGTCATCAGCATCGAAGGCAATTACGCTAATATGATTGATCATTGCTATTTTTACATTTTACGGAAGCAAAAATAAGTAGCGCCGCTGAATTAAACGGGACATTTGTCCCACCACTGATAGTATGTTACGAACGAACCAGGCTTTTTTAACTTTCATGGAACAATACACTGCCAACAGCACCGCAGTGATGCAAAAATCTTTCGATCCCGGCACCCGCCTGATCCGGCAGGGAGACACCATCAGCCATGTATATATCATTAAAGATGGCATCACCAAATGCTACATTGCGGAAGATAACGGGAAGGACTATATTTTTGAATTCCTGGGGAAGGGAGAAGTAACCGGAGAACTGGAAGCCATCAATAAAGGAAAATGCCTGTGTAATATAGAAGCCATCACACCGGTAACCGTATATGCCATTCCGCATGCGCTGTTCTCCACCCTGGTGCTGAGCAGCCCCGCCTTTAACCAACTACTCCTGCAGGAACTGGCCACACGGATCAGTCAAACCTGCATCCGGGCATCCTACCAGCAATTATACCCGGTAGAATACGCTCTACTGCGGTTGCTGACGCTGGAGGCTGATCAGGAGATCTTTCTTCCTAAAAAGGATATGGCCGCCTACCTGGGGATATCGGTCAGAAGTTTTAACCGCACGCTGAAAGAGCTAAGGGATAAGAATATCCTCGATACAAAGGGGTTGAATATAGATTTGAGTAAGCAACAACTGGAAAAGATATTAAAGCGGTTTGAGGAATAGTGAAATAGCTGTTAGCCATTAGCTTTTAGCTATTAGATTTAAGCGATTAGATTTAAGCGATTAGATTTAAGCGATTACATTTAAGCGATTAGATTTAAGCGATTAGATTTAAGCGGTTAGATTTAAGCGATTACATTTAAGCGATTACATTTAAGCGATTACATTTAAGCGATTAGATTTAAGCGAAAAATGCAGCGAAATTGATGTTATGCTCATCATTCGCTGCATTAGCTAAAAAAATCACTTCAGCACCCGCCATTCACTCAACTGAAAGTCTACGCTCCCATTGGTGGCCGTTACATACACGGCATAATATTTATACGCTGTGGTATTCGAAATGCTAAACTGCCTGGTTTGATTTCTCGCACCAAATGTCTGATTAGTCTGCGTATCCAATACGGTCCAGGTAGTACCATTATCAGACCCTTTCAGCTGCCAGTTTTTAGGATCCCGGTCTATGGCATCATCGCCGGAAGTGAGGGTATATGATTTCACTGTTTGTCCGCTGGGGAATTGCAGTTGCATCTTAAAAGTAGTGGGCACACCGCCAACAAAAAACTTGCTGCCGTATACATTGTCAGTGAGTTTTAAAGATCCTTCTGTAGCACCTGCGCCACCGCCATTTTCGTTGCTGACAGTAATGGTTCCCTGCCCGGTGATATCATTGGAAGGATAGGTAATGCCGGAGAAAGTTACTTTAGCCTGTTTAAGTTGAGCTGTCCAGTCGTTGCCCTGTTCATCTTTATGGCCGAAAGCCGTCAATGCCAGTTGTTTCAGATCCGTGTTAGCGGCGCCGCTCCAGAAATGCACAAACTCCCCGAAGTTCATACCCCGGGTATATTCCGGATAAGTGGTGATGCCATTATTGAAGGTTGTTTTGGGGAAATGCTGTGCCAGCAATACGAAGAATTTATTCAATGCAGTAGCGCCGCCATTGTTATGATAGATGGGATAAAACCAGTCGCGGAACCAGTAGGTGCCGGCACGCGGAAAAGGATCTGTTTGTGTGATCTTTGAGTTGTACCAGCGGGTCACATCACTGCTGCGGCCCAGCGCCTGGTATACATCGTACTGGTAAATTTCCATCCATTTACTGTCGTGCCAGATGCCAAAGGCGGGTGAATTATGTACGCCCTTGGAAGCGCCTTCCACGATATGACCTACTTCATGCGTGGTGATGTCAATATCGCCGCCATTGCCGCTGATCCAGGCGTTTGGATCGGATGAGCCTACATCGATCACATTCCGGTAATCATGATCGGCCACCATGTAGGTGGAAGGATGCCCACCGGAATATTTGCCGGTATGCAGGATTACGAAAAGGCGGGAATCATCACCGAAAGTGCCGTAGGTACTTTTGGTGTAGTTCCATACCTGTGCCAGATAAGTAAATGGCCAGGTAACGCTGCTGTTTACATCATTGTCGTAATACACCGCTACGCTGGTGTCGTAAAAAACTCGGTTCAGCAATTGTACATGCTCAAACCAATGTTCCTGCCAGGTGGTGGGTGGTATGGCAAGTACCTGTAACTTTTGATTTTGGGCAGGGATAGGCTGCAATTCATTACCGGGAGTACTCTTCCTGGTACATCCTGAAAGCATGCCCAGCGCAATTAAAGCGGCGGCAAACATCGTGTTTTTCATACGTCTGTTTTTTTTGTGATAAAAAAAGGGGATTTGTGGGTTTTCATGATTAAATGCTCGGTAACGGGTTCTTATCAATGGCGCTCGTTCAGTTCTGGTTGAATACGGGATAGAAATTAGTTTATAATTCAACAGTAACCTGTGAATAGAATTTAAACAATTGTAAATGGAAATTAAATACACTGCGGTTTGAATAGCATCAGGTTAAAATTGCACTCTCTCATTCTCAGGTAAAGGCGTAGGTGATTAACAATATCAACGTATTGTTAATCATATCTCAATGTGACTAAATTAATTTTGCCAGGTCGCAAAAATGACCGTATTTTATTTATCCCAGTAATCACGAAGAAGACTCAAAATAACCACACAAAATACTTTACATGCATAGCCCTTCGTGTCCCTAAATGGACTTCAACAATACTTACGACTCACACTCAATTATAACACTTAATCAGCTATCCTTTATGCAAAGTAACTATCAACGTTTCCTTGGACCCGTTTTTCAAAGAGCCCGGACAGAAGAACGCCGGGCGGAAATCACCAGACAATCTGCCCTTCTTGGCGGAAAGGAAGGATTCCAAACATTCCTTACAGAAGAAATCCTTGCGGACGAACAACCCATTCTTATTCCGCCTGAATTCAATGGCAAAGACTATGTGACCTTCCTCTTACATATTGATGCAGAAATTGAACACGGACTAATGCTGCAATACCTCTATGCAGCTTACAGTCTGGGGGGCCCGCAGGTACCCGAAAAGTACCGCGAACAGATCAGCACCTGGCAGGAAGTGATCCTTGGCATCGCCAAAGAAGAGATGGGCCATTTTGTATCTGTACAGAATGTGCTGAAGCTCATTGGCGGCCCCTTACACTTCGAAAGACAGGACTATCCATGGGATACGCCCTTCTACCCTTTCCCTTTCAAGCTGGAGCCACTGACGCTTAATTCCCTCGCTAAATACGTGTATGCAGAAGCGCCTGCTACCTTTATCAACAGTGAAGATCCACTGGCAAAAGAAATCAAGGACAGAGTGGCGGCAGAAGTACCCAAAGCCAATACCGTAGGCGCATTGTTCCATGTACTGTTACAGCTGATACAGGACCCTACCGTTATTGGTGATGAAATATTCCAGGCAGACACCTATCCGTTTCAGGCCAAGTTCGATGAATGGGGTCGTGGATATGCCGGAGGACAGCGTGGTAATACCCACGGTGGTAGCCCCAAAGGCAGTCCTGATGTACTGGTGATGCCACTGGCCAGCAGAGATGATGCGTACAATGCCCTCAACGCCATTGCGGAGCAGGGAGAAGATAATACGGTACAATCAGATGAACCCTCTCACTTTATCCGGTTCCTGAATGTATATAAAGAAATGCGGGACGTGATTGCAGAAGCAGGTACCTCCTGGGCGCCTGCCAGAAACGTAGCCGTGAATCCTTTTATCCCTTCAGATACAGAGGATGAAAGCGATGATCCTTCTGAAGGACAATCGTCTGATGAAGAACGCGATAAGATCACCAATCCGGAAGCGCAGAACTGGGGCCACCTCTTTAACCTGCGGTACCGGATGTTGTTAAATTTCCTTACCCATAGTTTTGTATTGGAAGATGGATTAAACAGTGCCGGTGCAGTAACGCCGAGAGGGCTGATCATCAATTCCACTTTCGGTGAAATGTATAACCTCCGCAGCATCGCTACTGCCATGGTACAAATGCCACTGAAAGTAGGTGTAGGTGATAAAACAGCGGGCCCTCCCTTCCTGATACCATATACACTGTTATTGCCGGCAGGTGAACATAACCGGTGGCGTACCCATGCCGATGTTATCCAGGCATCTGCAACCATCATAGATACGCTGCTGTTGACTACACCGGAAAAAAATCATCGTTATCTCTATGGGCTGCGGGAGGCGGATAAAAAGCTGCTGCAGATCATCAACGACATGTTATCCGTAAACGCCTGACTTCCATCCTCAAAATAACAACTATGAAGATCACTGAAATACGTATACTACCGCCATTTGCCGTAGCCAGACTGGGTTCATCCGCTACTCCGGTAGCTGCTTATGACCTGGAAATACCGGTAGACAAGCCACTGGGCTTTCGCACAATAGTGCCTAAGCCTACCTTTTATGTAGACTCTACCACGCATGAACTAAGTGTAACTACTCCCACGGAAATCATTTTTAAAGATGCAAAGAGTACTACCGATACCACCGGCACTATTCGCCCGGTAGCTCCTTTCCTGGAAGTATTTGCCATTTTGGAAGATAAACCCGGTGTGTTGGTTCCGCTGACAGAAGCAGTGCTGGAGCAGGCCGGCTTTCATTTGTCGGACGTAGCATGGGATATAACGCTGCACAACTCCAAGATCATGCGCAGAACCAATGACCCGGACGATAACATTACCGCTACAGTGCTTATCACCAGCAATGATTTTGCACCTAAGGAAGTACTGGCCAGCTGCAACAATTTTTCAGGCACTAAAAAACTGCCACTGGGTACCGTACAGTTTATTAAACCTTCGGCCGAATTTCCGGGTATCCGGCTCCGGTATACTCCCGGCGGCGGTAAGGTGTACGGCGCTTCTCTCAACAGCATCAAAGCCAAAGGACAGGAGCCTACACCGGATCCCAACATTACCAGCGAAGCACAGCTACTGTATAATCCGGACAAGCCATGGTTTACTTACTGCGAGTCGCCCAACTTCAACCCAAAGTATACCATGCCTGCGCAGATCTTTGCGGGTTATTCCGATAGCGATGGCAATCAGTATAGCTGGGGGTATATAGATGATGAATGCGATGGTACCGTTGTTGTTACGGTTCTATCCACGCAGATACCCCTGATACAGGCTTCTGCTCATATCTGTGCCGGCCCTCCCGCCTTTGCACCAGACATCCTGCCTATCCGGGCTATTTCTGATGAACTGGAACAGATCCTGCTGGGTACAGAACGCGACGACGAAGTATCTATTGAAGAAGCAGAAGATATTGTACGCCGTGCTTTTGAATCTATTTCGCTGATGAATACCAACGTGATGAATGGCAACCCTATCAATGGCAGGTGGAATGTGGCCAGCACCATGGTACGTCAGGATACCAATGATTTCGGCAGACTATACGAACCTATCATGGCCAGCTCTATTGTAGATAACCTGGCCCTGCAATCACTGCATGAAAGAGTATTCAACGGACTGAGTACCGGCATGGCCGCCTGGTTTGCGGATGCCCTGCGCCGTCCGGATAAAATCGGTGACCTGTCTGACAAGGAACGGCGTAAAATGCCGGGACTGATGCGCGGTGCCGATGGCCGCGGGCTGACACTCACCTATCGCATGATCAACACGGTGATAAAAGCAGCTGCCAACGCTATGTTCGAGGATAATAACGTGAACGGGGCTACGCAAAGCGGCTCAAATGCCGGCGCCATTGATGCGAACGACTTACAGGCGCAGCTACATCATCGCGGCGAGGGTAACCCTTACAGCGTATTATCAAGAGCAGCCATTTCCAACTGCTTCCCCGGCCTGGAATCAGATTTCAGAAACCTCTGGCGGTACATCTTTCATGATCTCACCATCAGCGAAAATGATAACTATGTGCTATTCGATTCCTCCGGCAAAGGTCTCGCCGAGCGCCGTATTGTAGGTATCAATGGAAAACCCACTATGGTCATGGGAGAAGGCCCCGTATTTCCCGGTGGCGACAGCATACCTCTCAGCACCAAAGACAATCCCAGTGGAGCGGCCTTTATGGAATGGTCTAATTTCTTTGCATCGCTCGGCGTAAAAGGTGGCGATACTGTAACGCTGCATTTTACCCCCGGAGCGGCCAATCTGCCGGTGTTGGTAACAGCAGATCAACTGAAAGATACCACCGCATTCCCCACCTTTCCTTTTGTGATGCGTGAGATATTCGCGCCGAACAGCGCCGCCATTTCCAGGGCTATACTGCGTCCCGGAGAACTCACACAAGGGTTGTGCGCACCGTGGCAGAATGATTACCGGGAATGCGCCTGTTACTACTGGGCGGCTACACGCCCGGACTATGTAAACATAGAACCTGGTGAAAATGGCCTCAGTAAAGGAGATATGTGGCTGGCTAAAAGACGTACCGGTGAATACGTACCGGATAACCGTGTTGACAGCAGGCTGTTTTCCTATAATGATTTATTCCAGAACTGGGAAGGGGAACTCAATTTTATCATCAACGGCCGCGATGCGCTGAGCAGTGGTACAACAGCAACCACCCATGGCAATGCACAAAATAATGCCAGCGTATCGGGCAACGGCGCAGACACATTCCCCTGGAGCAAAAAAGACAGGGAAGAGGTTATCATCGATAAAAGCAAAAACAAACAATAATGTCCGCTCCTTCTCCCTCAAATATCACGAAACATTCACTCACCGCAATTGCCACGGAGCTGGCATCGCAGATAGCCAGGCAGTCAATGCCTGGCTCTTCTCAAATACATATTGTTCCCTCCACCGGGCATACACAATTGTTTGTGAGCAATGGTAGCCGGCTGCACAAAATTTCTCCGGACACCGCACAACACTTTCAACATTTAATCGATCAGCACGACGAAGCCGCCATTTACCAGGAACTGGTACAGATGGGGCTGAATACCACACCGCTCATAGATGATACCCCCCTGCAAAGTCCGGCGGTGTATGCACTTTCCCTGGCCATTGCGCAGAAATGCAACATGGGCTGTACCTACTGTTACGCGGATCAGGGCGACTTTGGCGGACCGGCTAAAAATATGCAACTGGATACTGCCAAAAAATCTATCGACCTGCTGTTGAAAGATTGTGCGTCCGGCGGTAAAGTGCAGCTAACCTTTCTCGGCGGTGAACCATTGATCAACCGGAAATCGCTGCAGGCAGCCACCGTATATGCAGCAGAAGCCGGCGTGAAAAAAAATGTGCAGGTCAACTTCTCGCTGACGACCAACGGTACCTTGCTAAAACCAGCAGATGCAGCTTTTTTTGAAGAATATGGTTTTGCCGTAACAGTAAGTCTGGATGGTATTGGTGAACAACATGATCAGCAACGGCCCATGAAAAATGGCGCCGGCACTTATGCGCAGATCATCGAAAAAATACAACCACTGCTCCTTGCACAACGGCGTATGCAGGTATCAGCGAGAGTAACGGTAACGCCTACACAAAAAAATCTGGGTGATACCCTACTCGAATTTGTGGGCATGGGATTTCACAGTGTGGGCTTTTCTCCCTTGCTGCGTGCCGCCAACGGCCGCGATGAGATGACGAAGCAGGATCTCGAAGTAATGCTGGAAGGCATGATTGCCTGCGGACTGTTATTCGAACAACATGTGGTGCTGGGCAAGCGCTTTCCTTTTCTGAATATGGTCAACGCATTAAAGGAAATCGCCAAAGGCACACACCGGCCCTACCCCTGTGGTGCAGGCGCCGGCTATATGGGCGTTTCCGCCGATGGTGATATGTTTGCCTGCCATCGTTTTGTGAATGAACCGGCAGGTAGTATGGGCAATATCTACGATGGTGTAGATGCCACGTTACAAAACAACTGGCTGGCATCCCGGCATGTACATCAACAGGAACCCTGCAACAGCTGCTGGGCGAAATACCTGTGCGGCGGTGGTTGTCATCATGAAGTATTGGAAAAAGGCCGCCATGCCTGTGATTATATCCGTGGCTGGCTGCATTATACCATGCAGGCGCATGAACGGTTAAGCCGACTGGCGCCGGAATGGTACCGGTAATACGATGTCTCAAAAAATAGCTATCAACACGTTATCACATTTCTGTACTTACATTTCAGGGCAGACCATTTAGGTTGAAAATTTACATGGAATCATTCAACATATTAATTATTGGCGCAGGCCCGGCAGGAACATGCGCAGCACTGCGCCTGCTCTCGCTGGGCTATCGTGTGGCGATGGTGGAAAGCGAAGCCTTCCCCCGGCCTCAGATTGGCGAATCACTTTCTCCCGGCATCCATCACATTTTTGATTACCTGGATGCGGCGCATCTCTTAACCGCATCCCATTGTCAGCATCAGCTGCCGGCGCAGGTAATATGGGAATCTCAGCAGCCGCAACTGCTGACACCACAACTGCGTGGGCATGGAGTGATGGCAGACAGGGGATTACTGGATAAAGGATTGCTGGACCTCGCTGTTGCCCGTGGTCTTCAACTGTTTCAACCAGCCAAATATGAAAGCAGCCAACATAATGGCAAAAACTGGGAGGTACATATCCGGCTATCAAAAGGGCTGTTTGCCGTGCAGGCGATGTTTGTATTGGACGCCCGTGGCAAACGGGGTGTACAGCAGCAGCAACGAATGCTCACGGCGGCACCGATGGTAGGCATGTCGGCCTACCTGCCGGCCAGCCGGATGCCTGCCCACACCTGTGTGGAAGCCGTTGAAAGTGGATGGATATGGGGTGCACCGCTGCATGACGGACGGTATCGGGTCATTACTTTTACCGCACCTGACACTATCAAACGGCAACGCCCACACGCTATTTATAATAGCCTGCTGCAGGAATCGCATTTGTTCCGGCAGGACCGGGAGCTGCATCCATCACAATCCTGCGCAGTGGCGGTGTATGCACATACGCAGCCCTGGCAGCATAACTGGCTGCAACTGGGTGAAGCGGCATTTGCCATTGACCCGCTCTCTTCTACCGGTGTAGAAAAAGCGATGCGCTTTTCCCTGCAGGCCGTCATTGCACTCAACACTATTTTAAAAGGCGGTGACCCTGTGCTGGCACAACACTACTATGAAGACCGGATGATGGAATCCGTAGTCAATCATACGCAGTGGACAAGACAATACTATGGCCAGGCATGGCCGGGCCCTGCGCACGCATTCTGGAAACAACACGGTGGTAGTTATCTCCCGGAAAAATATACGCAAACAATTTTTGCAGCACGACTGAGAGGTGCCCTGCAACAGCAAAACCATACGGCGCCGGCTTCTCCCGAAAAAACAATCGACATCGCCAACACCCTGCAACAGCTATGGAATGGTAATATGCAGGTATCACCCGCTATTACCTATGTACAATCTTCCTGCGTGGTGGATGATTGCCTGGAAGTAAAAACAGCGATCCGGCATCCCAATCTGCAAAGGGAAATGGCCTTCCTGGAAAAAATGGAAATTTGTCCGCTGCTGGCCATGGCGGCACATACCCCTACATTTGGCAGCCTGGTAGAGGCCTGGAGTAAAATAATGCCTTTCCCTATGGCCGCAAAAATGGCCGTGTACCTGTGGGATAAAGAAATAATATGTGAACGAAATATTTAGAGTGCAGCGAGAATCATTGTCAGTTCCTGACGTAAATCTTTAAAATTACTTCCTTTTACTAAAAAGTGTGCGGCCCCCATTTGAATGGTGTCTGCTATTTCTTTTTCATCGGAAGAAGTGGAATACATGATAACGGGAATATCGCGCAAAAGCGGGAGGAGCTTAAGTTCTGTGAGGCATTGTTTGCCGCCCATCCTGGGCATATTCAAGTCTAAAAAAATAACATCGGGGAATGAAGATGGAATGCTTTCCAGGTACGTCATCGCTTCCTGTCCATTGTTAGCGGTGTAACACTGGGCTGAACGATCATTTTCTGTTAAGGCTTCGATTAAATATTGCTGATCATCAACATCATCATCAACAATGTAATATTTTTTTGTTTCTGGCAAGGAAGTCTGAACCTGGTTATTTTAAACCCGGCGGAGAAGCTAAAGGTAAGCTTTTCGGGCGGACTACCTAATATTTAGTACCTTTCGGGCCACAGGCAGCCCATTAAATGCGGGATGCATGGTTAAACATGGATAAGGTAAAAATACGCTCATCCAACCTCTTCCCTGTTGTAGGCATCGGCGCCTCTGCAGGTGGACTAGATGCTTTCAAGCGATTATTAAAAGCAATTCCGGCCGATTCAGGTATGGCCTATATATTGGTACAACACCTGGACCCGGCTCATGAAAGCATCCTGGCAGATCTGCTGCAAAAGATCACTAAAATTCCCATCCAGGAAATAACAGACAACATTCATGTTGCTCCGGATCACATCTACATCATACCGTCCAACAAGTTGTTAACTGCCAGCGATGGTATCTTACAATTAAGTCCCCGATTGCCGCGAAATCAAAAAAACATGCCGATAGATGTTTTCTTCACCTCTTTGGCAGAAGTACATCAACATCAGGCGATTGGCATCGTTTTGTCCGGTACGGGTACAGATGGCACCCTTGGCATGAAAGATATTAAAGAACACGGAGGCACTACATTTGCGCAACAACCTGCGTCTGCTGCTTATGATAGTATGCCACAAAGTGCTATTGATGCAAACGTGGCGGATTTCATATTGTCGCCGGAAGCAATGCCCAAGCAACTGATGTTGTTAGGCGATACCAAGCGTGATGGTAGCAGCACTCCATCTGCAGAAGAAGGATACCGGCAAATACTGTCCCTGCTGCATATACGCCGGGGCGTTGATTTCACCCATTATAAACAAACAACAATACGCCGCCGCATGGCACGCCGCATTTCACTGAGCATGAAAGAAAGCATAGGCGAGTATCTTGTTTACCTGAAAGAAAATAAAGCAGAGCAGGATAATTTATACCAGGATCTGCTCATACCAGTTACCCAGTTTTTCCGGGATCCGGACATCTTTGAGAAATTAAGAGAAACGGTGATTCCTTTATTGGCAAAGAGCAAATCTGCCAATGAACCCATCCGGATCTGGATAGCAGGGTGCTCTACCGGGGAAGAAGCCTACTCGATCGTGATGTGTTTACACGAATACCTCGGCGAACAGGCGGCTGTGACACCGATACAAGTATTTGCTACTGACATATCTGAAATCGCTATTGATAAAGCCAGAACAGGCATCTATAAAAAGAGTGAAGTAAGTGGTGTTTCTGCCAGTCGCCTGCAAAAATTCTTTACTAAAACAGACAACAAGTTCCGGCTTCATAAATCAATCCGTGATGCCTGTATATTTGCCTGTCATAACTATCTGAAAGATCCTCCATTTGCAAAAATGGACCTGATCAGCTGCCGCAACTCTCTCATTTATGTGGAACCGGTATTGCAAAAGAAAGCATTGACTATTTTTCATTATGCACTGAAAGACAAAGGCATCCTGATATTGGGCAAATCTGAAACAACGGGGCCTGCGGCAGAACTATATAATGTGTTGGATAACCACGCTAAAATTTATACCCGCAAAGCGATACCCGGTAAATTCATGCATATGATCCCTGACCGGAAGGAGGAAGTTTTTAAAGGGCTTACCTACGGATCAACAAGAAATGAAAGTGCAAAAGATGATTTCCAGAAAAATGCAGATGAGATCATCCTGTCCAGGTATGCGCCTCCCGGCGTCATCGTAAATGACCAGCTGGAAATTGTGCAATTCCGGGGAGCCACCGGCCGATGGCTGGAACCCTCTCCTGGCAAGCCCGACCTGAATGTCCTGAAAATGGCCCGGGAAGGACTGGCCTTTGAACTGCGGAACACCCTGCATAAAGCTAAAAGCAGTAAAGCGGCGATGATAAAATCAGACATTCCTTTTTTGTTTACAGACACGGAGTACCTGGTGACGATTGAAGTGATTCCACTGCTGAATACGATTGAACCACATTATTTAATTCTCTTTAAAGATACCGCTATCAGCAGTGAACAACCGGATACTACTGATACGCCGAAACAAAGTAAAGATCGCGCAAGGATACAGTCCCTGCAAAAAGAGCTGGCCCAGGTAAGAGAGGATATGAGAAATATCTCTGGCGCACAACAGGCTACCAACGAAGAACTGCAAAGTGCTAACGAAGAATTGCTTTCTGGCAGTGAAGAATTGCAAAGCCTGAACGAAGAACTGGAAACATCCAAAGAAGAAATACAAACCAGCAACGAAGAACTCATCATTGTAAACCAGGAAATATCTGACAGAAATGAACAGTTGGATCTTTCGCGGTTATATGCTGAGTCTATCGTTACCACCATCCGCGAACCCTTCATCATCCTGAATAAAAACCTGGAAGTAAAAAGTGCGAACCAGCCATTCTATAACATTTTTCATGCTACCGAAGAAGGTATCGTAGGCAAGCACCTGTTTGAATTCAACAATAAACAATGGAATATCCCTGGTCTCCGCAAAATGCTGGAAAAGATATTACCAGAGAAAACCAATATCGTTGATTTTGAAGTTATCCATTCTTTTCCTGTCTTAGGTGAGCGCATGATGCTTTTAAATGCCAGCCGCATCCTGAGAGATCATAACGAAGAGCAACTGATCCTGCTGGCTATTGAAGATATTACGGTGAAGAGAAAGCTGGAAAAAGAAGTGCAACTGTTTACGGATGAACTGGAAAAACAGGTATCAGAAAGAACGTTCTCCCTGCATGAAGCCAATGTAAAACTGCTACACTCCAATGAAAACCTGAAGCAGTTTGCCTACATCGCCTCTCATGATCTGCAGGAGCCACTTCGTAAAATCCGGACCTTCTCTTCTACGCTGAATGACCGGTTTACAAAAGATCTACCGGAAAAAGCGCAGGAACTGATTAGTAAAATACTAGCTTCTGCAGAAAGAATGTCAAACCTGATTAAGGAAGTCCTCAACTTTTCCAGGATACTTCACGGAGATGTGCCGTTTGATAAAATAGATCTGAATGAGGTGCTGACCCAGGTCATCAATGATTTTGATTTACTCATCCATGAAAAAAATGTGGTGATCTATCGGGAACAGTTGCCGGTGATTGAAGCCATACCCGTACAAATCAGCCAGCTTTTTTATAACCTGATCAGCAATTCTATTAAATTTTCCAGGAAAGATACGCCCCTGTTAATTCACATTTCTGCCAGCAAACTAACGAAGGAGGCTCAAAAGAAAATGGTAGGGCTTCACGCTAAATTATCTTACTATGTGATCAGCTTTAAAGATAATGGTATCGGGTTTGAACCACAGTATGCTGACCAGATTTTCCTGATCTTCCACCGCTTAAACAATGTGGAAGAATACGCCGGCACCGGCATCGGGTTGGCTTTATGTAAAAAGATTGTGGTCAACCACCAGGGAGAAATTTATGGTATTTCAAAAAATCAGGATGGCGCCACATTTCAGATTGTACTCCCGGTAACACAGGGGTTGCCTGTTACTTCTCCGAAAAAATAAAAAGGTGTGCAGTAGTCCCTGCACACCTCCTTCCACTACTTTTAGTTGGCTCCTACGGCGGTATAGATGCCTCTGTCGGCAGTTATGCCTAAGCGTTTGAACATTTCTGCGGGGTTAAATTCCTGTTCTTTATATTTTGCCTGCACCCTTTCTTTTGCCTTTGCCAGGGCTTCTCTGTTTTCCCACTGCGCCACCGTTATACAGATAAGATTACCTTGTTCATCGGTATACACATATTCTGCATCCGTAATAAATCCAGGCAAGGTTTTGATGAACTGACGGTTAAACGTGGTTCTTTCTTTGAATTCAGTGATGGCATTAGCAGGTACCAGGAATTTATCGATGAACTGTACCTGGTCTTTTATTGGTTTTACCGGTGCGATATTGGCCGGAAGCACATTCAGGGATTGTAAAATACCTAAACGATCCAGTTGCACATCTGAACCCACTATTTTCCCGTTTTTGAATTCATATATAGAGATCCCATCGCTGCTGATCGTTTTGCCTGTGGCCGGAACATTCCGGAAGGTGCCGGTTTGCGTACCAGTCCATTTCCACCGGGCTACTACCTTATCTCCTTCACTTACCAGCGTGATTAATTTATACTGAATATCCGGGAAAGCGTTGATTAATGGCATGAATGGATCTATAAATCCCTTTACCCCTTTTGCACCTCCTGGGCCTGCAAACTCTTCAGATATCTGGTTGGGTAATAACTCCAGCTGTTTCTTATTCAAAGATGTTTCATATAATTCCTGTACGATCGCCCTATTGTTTTCCATGGTAAATGTTTTATTGTTTGTGTGTTTGTTTACTTGCTGTGCATTTGCTATTCCAGGTGTCATTGCGCCGGCTAATAGCAGGGATATGGTAGCTGTTGCTGTTTTTATCGTGTTCATGGCGTTCATTATTTTATACAAAAGTAGCCCGGTGTCCGGAGCAGGAATTGTAAAAAATCATTGATTTATGTGGGAAGGGGTCAAATTCAAACCGGGAGAGGTCACTTTCAAGAAGGAGCATATTATAACGGGGAAGGCTACGCATTTTTACAAAAAATGGATGTCCCGGTTACTTAATTCCCTGCCACCATCCCGCAGGAAAGACGGTAACAGCAGATCTGGATCTTTTCAAATTATTGCCTTCATTACTCAAATAATATATCTTTAATCATGAACAAAGGAATACGCTTTGCGTTACTGCTGTTGTTTTTGGGAGTATCGTCTGCAAGTGCCCAGGTGGAAACCCCATCTCAATTCGGGCAGCACTTTTTCTTGCCGGGATTTCAAATGACCCTTGCGAATAACTACATAACGTCCATCCATGACGACATGCCCAACTACCTTGCACTTCCATTTAAAGAGGAACAATTCACGGTATACGGTAGCCACGTGATCCTGAGAGCTTATAAAAATGATAGTACTACTGTCGACAAAAGAATAACCACCGGCACGTTTTACTACGATACCTCTGCCCACGATCAACGGGCTTTTCCGATAGCAGCGCTACAGACAAGGGTGTACCGGAACGATACCCTGGTGAGGGACTGGCAGTATATCCCCAAAATGCCATCTTTTAAAGATTCAAACCTCCTCTGTACTACACCGTCTCACGAACAGCCGCTTGTTTACTGGCTGGTAAATGACAGCCTGAATGTAGGCGACAGTATGCTGATAGAATTGCGGAGAGATAGCGCCGCCCCGTTGCTCCGGCTGCATCTTCACCGGGAGAATGCTTACACGCAACCTTTTATGATGACGAATGTGCATGATGAGGATCGCAATGAGCTTTCCTTTATCAGTAGCCTACTGACGCAAAAAAGCAGCCTGATATATAATTCGTTACATTATCGCGACCGGCCGGGGAGCGGATTAGCGGGTGACAATCAGCTTATTTCCCCCAGGAGTCAGATGGCATTTTATTTCAGGAGAGATAACAGTGAAGCCAATGACTCCATTCTTTTGTATCGCATCACCGGTGGCCGCTACCGGGATACTGCCTGGCAAAAAACAGACGGGCTGGTGCTCATGACAACACTAAATGACAATGCGCACTACAAGCTGGAGGTGAAATATGCGGATGGTCACGGTAAATTATCTGTCTATACCTTTTACACCCCGCCGCTATGGTACCAGACCACCTGGTTTAAAGTGATTCTTTTTGCGGCAGCGGTGACACTCCTTCTCTTAGGCTACTTTATTTCCCGGGCCCGGAAAAATAAACGGCGTATCAAATACCTGCAACTGGAAATGCAGGCCTTACACGCACAGATGAATCCTCATTTCCTGTTTAATGCATTGAGCTCTATTCAGGGTTTGATGAACGACCAGCAAACAGACAAAGCCAACAAATACCTCAGCGGATTTGCTGCCCTGCTGCGCAGCGCTGTCTCTCAGGGACGAAAAGAGTTTGTACCACTCAGCGTTGAACTAAAGGATCTGAATAACTATATTGAGCTGGAAAGACTCCGCTTTGGTTTTCGCTATGCCCTAGATATTTTACCTGGCTTGCCGGCAGATGAGATTACGATATTGCCACTGCTGGCACAACCACTGATCGAAAATGCGGCTAAACATGGTCTTTCCGGTAAAAGAGAAAATGGCTTGCTTACGTTGCAAATCACCAGGGAGCAATCGGACTTGTTGTTATACGTGACCGACAACGGCAACGGATTTAATCCGAACAACGGCGCCAGCGGTCATGGGATACCACTCACGCAGGAACGGATCGCACTCTTTAACCGGATGTATAAGCATCGCAAAATAATACTGGACGTCAGCAGCTCCGCCAGTGGTACCCGCTGCTATTTCCGGTTCAAAAACTGGCTGGACAATGATTAATGCACTGATCATAGATGATGAACCTATCAACATCATCAACCTGCAACGGCTACTGGAACAACATTGTCCGGACGTACAGATAACGGGCACCGCTAATGGAGCTGCTGAAGGCATCATTGCCATTCAGCAGCTCCGGCCGGATCTTGTTTTCCTTGACATACAGATGCCCGGCAAAAGCGGTATCGATATGCTGAAGGAACTTTCCTCTCCTAACTTTGCGCTGATCTTCGTCACGGCATATGACCAATACGGTATACAGGCCGTAAAATTTGCAGCCATGGATTATCTACTGAAACCGGTAGATCCCACTGAGCTCAAAGTAGCGGTAGATAAAGCCGCCACGGCCATCGCGAAGAAAAAGCAACACCGGCAAATGCAATACCTGGTGGAAATATTACAGCAGGGGCAACAGAAAGAAGAACACCGCATCGCCCTCCCTTCGCTGAAAGAAACCAGGTTTGTATACACCAGGGATATTGTTCGCTGCGAAAGCAGCAATAGCTATACACACTTCTACCTGAAAGATGGAGAAAAAATTACGGTGGCTGTTTCTATATATGAATATGAGGAAATGCTGGCGCCATACGGCTTTCTACGTTGCCACCAATCGCACCTGGTGAATAAAAAATTTGTACGCAGTATGGTAAAAGAATCCGGCGGCTACCTGCTGATGCTCGACGGTAGTACGATTCCGGTATCAAGGTCCAGGCGCGATGATCTGAAAAAAGGATTAATGTAATTTATAATACTACTGCTGCCTTCACTACGCCGATGATCACACCAAATTTCCCATTGTCTTGCCACATCTCTTTTTCCGGACAATACATCTGGGAAATAACGCCGTCCAGGTACAGGGCATTTTTGCATCCTTTATTCTTAAAAAACAGGGCGAAATCATAAAAGTTAATGGGGGCTGTTGAAATGGCGAACAGCACACTGCCATCCGGCAAAATGCCTACGCCATTCCTGATATTGAGGTTCTTTGAACTGGCATTAAAAGCAGGATGCATGGCGCCATCAATCACCAGCATGGGGCCTGATTGTGTGGCGTATTTGATATGCCCGTCATTCCTGAAATGGTTGCTGGCACAAACAACGGCCACCTGCTCGGTGGTCAGGTAAAAAACACCATTGGGTTGTAAACCGAAATTCCCAACTGTGCTGGTGAGGTTCAGTGGCGTTATTTCCTGCTGCCGCTGGATATACAATCCTACCGGCGCATAGTCCGRCTGAAACATCCCCCCGTTCATGGCAAAAACAAGGGTGTCATTTTTAGCGGCCAGCCTGTTTTTAAGGTCTGCTATGGTGCTAAAAGTCTGTCCTGGCAATACTTTCCAGTAAAAATGGATCCGCTGATTAGGAGTAACGATATAGGAGGCTATTTTATCCTGTGACCATGATTTAATGCCTGTCAGGAAAAGCAGCGCGAATAAAACAATTTTCATGGTATCGTGTTTTACGTACTCAACCTAGCATTTATTCCTGACTTTCACAACACCCTTCCAGCTTATCGGGACTTTACCACTTATCATGTTATCATTTCCCCTCCGGGTGTTATTTATTATCTTGGTGACTATCTTTTTACATAAATTCCGTTATAGTTGAAATTATTTTTCCCGCTGGTTCTTATCAGCCTGTTCTGTAGTCATGCTTACGCCCAGTCAACCCTTTCCGGAACCGTGCGCAGTGCCACGGAAGCACAGCTTCCCTTTGCGATCATCCGTATACAACGTCTTCATACTACCCAGCAACAGGCCGTGCAGGCCGATAGTGTCGGGCATTTCCGCTTCCGCAAACTGGAAGCCGGCCAATATGAGTTGAGTGCCTCGCTGACCGGTTATCAATCTTCCGTGTTGCTGCTCACCCTGCAAAAAGATACGGTTATTACCCTGCTGTTACAGTCTGCCAATACCCGCCTGGATGAAGTAGTGGTATCTGCAGCGAAGCCGGCTATTAATGATAGTCCTGATAAGTTAGTATACAATGTTTCTTCCAGCATTACGGCTGCCGGCAGCGATGTACTCACTACCATCGGTAAAGTACCGGGCATCAAAGTGAATGATAATGAAATCAGCATCGCCGGCAAGGGCGCAGTGAAAGTAATGATCAACGACCGCCTGGTGCAATTATCCGGCCTGGAGCTGATCCGGTATCTGAAATCGATGTCTGCCAACCAGATCTCTAAAATTGAATTGCTCAAAAACCCTTCCGCTAACTTCGATGCAGAAGGCAATGCAGGATTAATCAACATTACCACCAAACAAAGTAAAAAGCGAGGCTATTCCGGTAACATACAGGCCAACGCCAAACACTGGTTTTATAGTCCTGCGGAAGCTTTTGGCACCAGCAATTACGAAGCGCTGAATGCCAGCGCCACGCTCAATTACAACGCAGCCCGCTGGTCGGCCTATGGTAGCATCAACGTGGACCAGGATCATCACCTGGAAGGCTTTCAGACCGTTCTTAATTATCCGAAACAAACCTGGCTGCAGAGCGATACCGGTGATTATAAATATCGTAATATAAATGTGGTAGCAGGCGCTGATTACAAGATCAGCTCCAAAGCCACTATTGGCATCAACTACCAGGGTGGCAAAAACATTTACGATGGTTCAGATCATGTGAATAATCCCGTTTACAATAACAACACCGGGAAAATGGATTCTCTCTTAAGAACCTATGCTACCTACTACCCTGTTGCCCTCAGCAATTCCGTTAACCTGCATTCCGTCATCAATTTTGATACTACCGGCCGCAAACTGTTGCTGAATGCAGATTACATGAATTACTACCGTACAGATAAGTCTGATTTTGAAAGTCATAATTACCTGGGCACTGACTTGCTGCATCCGATGGCTACTACCCGCTACTATGATAACAACAAACAGAACTTCAATATTTACACCTTTAAAGCGGATGCTGAAATACCTACGTCCTTTGCAAAAATTATGTTTGGTACCAAGCTGAGTTTCATCGATAACTACAGCAATGCGTTCTATTATAAAAAAAGCCCGCAGGGTGAACTGACTTATGACACTGACCTGAGTAATGAATTTGATTACCGGGAAAATACACAGGCCCTGTATATCAGCATGAATAAAGAACAGGGCAAATGGAAGTTTGAAGCTGGCCTCAGAGGAGAATTAACCCAAACCAAAGGTTATTCCTATACCCTCGATCAAACCACCGTCAATAAATATTTCCGGTTGTTTCCATCGTTATCGGTTTCCTACCAGGCCAATACCTATAATAGCCTGGCACTTACCATTGGCAAGCGCGTTAACCGCCCTTCCTTCTGGAACCTGAATCCGTTTAAATCGCTCTACACCGCGTATAGCTATGGAGAAGGTAATCCGTATTTAAATCCGGAATACAACACCAACGTCGAAGTATCACATACGTATAAAAGTATACTGACTTCTTCTGTATTTTTCAATATTACTGAGAATGGTTTTAACAACCTGACGATCGCCAGCCCCGATACTAATCTCGTATATACGAAACCGTTAAACTTCCTGAAGACATACCGCGTGGGTGTTTCAGAAAACATTGCCCTTCACTTATTCTCATGGCTGGATAACAATAACCAGGTCACCTTCTATCATACCAATGCAACATCTACGCTTCCCAATATCCAGGGCGTGAGTGGTTTCGGATTATACCTGGCTACCAATAACAACATCTGGCTTAATAAGGACAAAACCTTTGCCGCCGCTGTAAATGCCTGGTATCAGTTTCCGGAAGTAGATCATATCGGGAAATCGGACGCTTATTACAAAATGGATATCGGGTTGAAAGCCGCGGTACTTAAAAAGAAGGTAGATATTACTTTAACGATGAATGATATTTTCCGCAGCAGCGCTACTGCCGTGACTTCCAATATTAACGGCGTACCACAGAAATTCACGAACTTCCAGTTAAGCAGGTATATCTTATTAGGGTTTACTTATCGCTTCGGTAGCAGTGAACATAAAGCCGCCAACAATGACAACGGCAATGAAGAGGAAAGAGGTCGTATACATTAAAATTCCTTTTTTTATCGTAGCTTAAGGGGGTTAATTCTAACCCCTGGAATAGTTATGAGATACCTTATCATGTTGAGCTGGATCAGCTGTCTATGCTCCTTCCAGGCAGCATTTGCCTGTAAATGTACAAGATTACCCAAGCTGGATAGTTTGTCACAATTAAGCACGTATAAATTTATTGCCCATGTAGTAATCACCGATGATGGTGATAAGGTGGCGGCTACAAATTTTGATGAAACCGGCACGCTTAGATTCAAAATAATTACTTTGTTCAAAGGTGAGGCCGTAGAGCAGCTCCTGGAATATGAAAAAAACAGCAGCTGCGATATGGGGATTTCGAAAGGACAAGAATGGATTCTTTTTGGCATACTGACCGATGGTAAACTCTCTATCAGGGCCTGCGACCGGAATATCATGTACAGGGAGACCAGCGGTGAAAGGGATTGGGTATTTAAAAGAGGTATTGAAGACCTGGAAAAATTACAGGAATTATATAAGACGCCGGCAAAATTTTATCCGGATGGGGTGTATATCTGCAAATATAAAAACGGCAATAAAGAGCTGGAAGAAACCTACCTGGATAACAAACTGCAGGGCAGTAGAAAATTGTGGTATCCGGGCGGACAGCTGCGGGCAACAGAAAACTATATTCATGGATTACAAGATGGAAAAAGTGAATGGTTCTATCCTTCGGGGCAGATTTACAGAGAAGCGTATTTTAAAGAAGGGAAAAACTATAATGTGTCCCGCGTATATTACGACACCATTATTGACCCGGCATGGAAAAACTTGCTCATTGCCGATTTCTACCAAAGCGAGGATTCGCTGAAGGCTGATTTTAGCAGAATACAGGCACAATATGAAAGTGTGTACAACGCCGCTGGTGAACAGATTATATCAAGACAATATTACAGAACAGGGCAGATTCAAAGTGAAAACTTTATTGGCAGAGACAATGAACATGGCGTGTCTGTTCATTATTACAGTAATGGGTTGATTCATTATATATCTACCTTGTACAACCAAACAGACCGTGGGCTTTACCAGGAATTTCAACGCAATGGGYAACTTAAAAGAGCTGGCATGCGCGATGAAAATGGCAAGCTCCAATGGAATAAACCCTGATTTACTCCACCCCTTCTTCCTTCATCAGGTATTGCCCATACGCCGTTAAAACATCCATTGCGGGGAGGGCCTGCTCCGCCTTGGTAGTTAATGCATATTCCACTCCTGGTGGCTTTTCCTTGTACGCGCGGGCCATGCAAATAGCCGGGAGCTGGCGGAAGAAGCAGATGAATAAATCATCCCGCGAATCCCGGAAAAGTTTTCAGATTTCTCCGGAAAGTGGCGGCATTTTCTTTACTGTCGCCTACTGCCCAAACTGCCATGGCATATAACACAGGCTTTAGCGCTTCTCCAGCCTTTGTAAGACTGTAAGTAACATGAGGAGGCACTACAGGCTTAGCTTCCCGCAATACCAGGTTATCGGCTTCCAGTTGCTTTAAATGCTGGATGAGCATTTTTTCGGTGATTGCCGGAATTGATTTTCTCAGGTCACTATATCTTTTGTTGCCGGATAATAAGTGAAACAGGATAATAGGTTTCCAATAGCCACCAATCTTTTCCATTACATAAGTGACAGGGCATTCCTGGAATGCAGCCTTCTTGTTTTCCTGGATGGTGGAGTTCTCTTTTGTCTTTGCCATAGATACATACTTTAGGGTAAGTACTTGTACAAAAGTAAGTACTAAACTACTTTTGTCAAAGAAAATTTTAAAACACATTTCTTATGAACATTACTATTACAGGCTCTTTAGGAAACATCAGCCAGCAGCTCACACAACAATTAACCGCAAAAGGCCACCAGGTAACTGTTGTTAGTCATAATCCGGAAAGAGCAGCCGCCATTGAGCAACTGCACGCCATCCCGGCCATTGGTTCCATTGAGGATACTGATTTCCTGTTAAAGGCCTTCGCCAAAGCAGATGCCGTATATACCATGATACCACCCAACTTCCAGACAACTGATCTTCGTGGATATATCAAAAGTGTGGGAGAGCGTTATGCAGACGCCATCGCCCAAACGGGTGTACGTTATGTAGTGAACCTGAGCAGTATTGGTGCACATATTCCTGATGGCCCCGGCCCTACCAGCGCCAATTATTATGTAGAGCAACAATTAAATGCCCTGAAAGATGTGCAGGTGCTACATCTGCGGCCAGGTATGTTTTACTCTAACTTCTATGGCAGCATGGATATGATCCGGCATCAAAACATCCTCGGCAACAATTTTGATGCAACAGCCAATATTGTGATGTCGCATCCGCACGATATCGCTGCCGCTGCTGCAGAAGCGCTGGATACCCTTTCTTTCAGCGGGAAGTCTGTTCGTTATGTAGCAAGTGATGAAAAGAACGGTGCGGAAATAGCCGCCCTGCTTGGCCACGCCATCGGCAAACCCGACCTGGCCTGGATTGGTTTCTCTGACGATGCCATGCTGCAAGGCATGCTCCAGAATGSCTTAAAAGAGGAAACCCTGCGGAGATCGCAGGGTTTCCTCTTTTAAAAACGGTTTTATTTTACCGGCATCTCTTTCAGTATATGCAGGAAATAATCATAAAACCTGCCCACAGAAGAGATCTGTACTTTTTCATCCGGAGAATGCGCACCCTGAATAGTAGGCCCAAAAGAAATCATATCCAAACCACCGGCAAAGTGGCCGCCTAAAATACCACATTCCAATCCCGCATGACAAGCCCCTACTTTAGGTTGGTGTGTGAAATGATCTTTGTACAACTTCAGCATCAGCCGGAGGATAGCAGAATCTGCATCCGGCTTCCAGCCGGGATAGTCGCCGCCCTGCGCCACTTCGCAACCTATATTTTCAAATGCAGCGCCTACTGCCATCGATACGTCTTCTTTGGTACTTTCCACGCTGCTGCGTTGCAGGGACTGCGTAATAAAAACACCGTCTTTTACTATCACCCTTGCGAGGTTGGAAGAGGCCTCCACCAATCCTTCAATATCAGGACTCATGCGGAATACCCCATTAGGCACTGCATAAACAGCACGCAGTAACCGGGTAAAATATTCCGGCTCCATTACGGCAGCGGGTGTAGCCACTGCACTTAATACTACCTGAAGATCTTTCTCTATCGACTTGTATTCTTCTGTTAAAACAGCGGAGAACACTTTAATAAAAGCAGTAAAAGCGTCCTTGTCTGTTTCCGGAATAGTGACTGTTGCCTGCGACTCACGCGGAATCGCATTGCGCAAACTACCACCATCCAGACTTACCAGTTGAATATCGAAAGCTTGTTTGGCTTTATACAGCAACCGGTTCATCAGTTTATTGGCATTACCTCTTCCTTTATGAATGTCCATACCAGAGTGTCCGCCCATCAGTCCTTTGATGCGAATATCAAAAGCAATAGTTCCAGCTCCGGCAGGTACTTCTTTATAAGATGCTTTGGTATTTGTATCGATGCCGCCGGCGCAACCGATGGTGAGTTCATCTTCTTCCTCTGTATCCAGGTTCAGCAGAATGGTGCCGCTGAAATTAGCAGGATCCAGTTGTTTGGCGCCTGTCATACCGGTTTCTTCATCAATGGTAAACATGGCTTCAATTGCCGGATGTACCAGGTCTGTAGCAGATAATACCGTCATGATGGTCGCCACACCAATGCCGTTATCCGCACCCAGCGTAGTACCACGGGCTTTTACCCAATCGCCGTCGATATACATATCAATGCCCTGGGTAGCAAAATCAAAGTTAACGTCTCCGTTTTTTTGATGCACCATATCCAGGTGAGACTGTAATATCACCGTTTGACGGTTTTCCATTCCCGGCGTAGCGGGTTTCTTAATCACCACATTTCCTACGGCATCCCTTCTTGTTTCAAGACCCAGGCTTTTACCAAAGTCCAGTATGAATGCGATGACGCGTTCTTCCTTCTTAGAAGCGCGGGGTACGGCATTCAAAGCGGCAAAATGCTGCCATAGCGGTTGCGGAGATAAATCCTTTAATTCCATCAGTAACGTGTTTATTAACGTTGGCAAAGTATACAAATCATTTCAAACGGGCAAAAAAGGGAGGCTTCACTACTATTCATTTTTGAGAAGCAAGATGGGCAGGGCTTAATAATATATTTTTTCACTCCCCGAATTGTACTACCAGCGTCCATGTTTATGCAACACCATACTATCATTTGGTACCCATCTGTTTTCTGTCATCCGGTAGGTTACATCAAAGCTATCCACCTAATGCTGTTTGCACGCTCGTCAATTCTTCGGGGGTGATTGTTTTCTCACATTTACTAAAAAGAAGGCCGGTCATAATTTTATAGTTACCGGCCATGCTGGTTCCGTTAAAACCTGTCGATAGTGGGCTACAAGGTTACTTTATATGGTCGTTCAAAAGTAGTGCAAAAGAAGAACTTTTGCACTACCCGTCATTTGAACTTACATCAGTTTCGTGGCCGCATAAATATGGATCGCCTGCTGCATGAACCGGGCAAAGGCAGGATTGGGCACACCATCTGTTTTTGCATACCGCTCATCAGTAGCGAGCAGGTCTCCTAACCCTTTATAGGCTTCCGCCTGGTTACCGGTTTTGCCCCAGAACTGTAGTATATATGCGTAGTGCAGGCCTATTTCCGCCTGTACTACTGCTGCTGCCGGATCCAGGTGACACATTGCTGCCAGGTTACTCCAGTTGGTTTTAAATCCATCCTGTAATTGTTGAAAGCTGTCTTTATCCATGGTCAGTAATTGTTTTTCTACATGCGCTACCTGTCCGGGCCATTTTGTTTTAGCCTCGTTACGCCAGGCCAGGGCCTGTTCTTTAGGTAAGCCTTCATATAAATCTTCTACATTCATTTTTACTTTGTTTTGCAAGTGAAAAATTGTTTTCTCCACAGTAGCCAGCATGGCTTCTATATGGCTTTTCCTGGCCAGTAGCATTTGCCGGTGTCCTTCCATGGCCTGTTCCAGGTCAAAGCCGGCATCATCCAAAATGTCGCCGATATCCTTTAACTCAAAGTCCAGTTCCCTGTAAAAAAGCACCTGCTGCAACCGGAATAGTTCGGCTTCGCCATACAACCGATACCCCGCGGAGGTACGGACGGATGGTTTCAGCAAACCTATCTGGTCGTAATAGTGGAGCGTACGCACACTCACACCTGCTAACTTCGCCAGTTTTGTTACCGTATACTGCTTCATGATGACTGTTTCATTTTTCCTTCAGCAACAAAGGTAGGGGCTGACGTTACGTAAGAGTCAAGCGTTTTTTTTACTTTTTTGAAAATAGTTTAAGATGACAACATTATCACCTATTTGCTTAATTTTATTATACCATGAATTTTTACGCGACACAGGTACAAAAACTCAACAGCGAGCTGTATCCAAAAGATTACCTGACGCTTCAACTAAAGCAGGCCAGGCATTTTATGGATCAACATTTTGCGGAAAATATCTGCCTGGAGCAGCTTGCTCAACAAGCGTTTCTATCGAAATTTCATTTTACCAGGTTATTTAAAACCTATTACGGTATCACCCCTTTTCAATATCTTACTTCTGTCAGAATGCAGGCAGCAAAGCAATTACTGAAAAGCAACAGACAGATATGGGAGGTTTGTATGGCAGCAGGGTTTGAAAGCATTCCTACTTTCACCTCGCTTTTCAAAAGAAGTACCGGCTACACGCCTGCACGATTTCAACGAAAGGCGCAAAAAAGCAATATCCAATAAGTTCCGTGCCTGTTCAATAACTATGTTTGTAAAACAAATAACAACATATGAAAATAACGGTAACCAGTATCATGGTAGATGATCAGCAAAAAGCATTACAATTTTATACAACAGTGCTGGGCTTTATTAAAAAACGAGAAATCCCTTTGGGCGAACATGCCTGGCTGACGGTGGTTTCAAAAGAAGAACAGGACGGAGTAGAGCTCCTACTGGAGCCTATGGGGTTCGCTCCTGCCCGGGTTTACCAAAAAGCGCTTTTTGACGCAGGTATTCCTTTTACACTCTTTAATGTGGATGATATAGAAAAAGAATACGAACGACTTACACAGGCAGGCGTGGTGTTCAGTATGCCACCTACGCAAATGGGCCCCAACAAAATAGCGGTATTGAATGATACCTGTGGGAATAATATCCAGCTGGTACAAACATTATAATATTAATCTTTTAAAACCGGCCTTTTCTCCGCCGCAATCACTATTAATGCCACTATCAAAATAAAACTGTACTCGCTTCCGCCGGTGCCGTGTTCTCCTACAAACCAACCCTGAGATGCATGTATTAACACGATGCCGATCAGCAGCAAGGCGATAAACCCAGCGGTGACCCACTGTGTGTAACGTCCCAGTATCAGCAATATGCCGCCGGTTATTTCATAGGCGGTGATGCACCACACCAACCCTACCCCGAAAGGCAGTCCTTTGTTGGTCAGGAAGTCGCCGAACCGGGGGATGGTACCATTACATATTCTTACAATGGCATGCGCCAGGAATATAATGGCCACGGCTATACGTAATAAAAACAGTGTTTGCTTCAGGGAAAGGAAAGGATACTTCGCCATATTGGTCAGGGCTTAGGGGTAATTGGTTATTGTAAATATAAGGAGACCCGCCAGTGAAACAATACCCGGATACCGGTATTTTCTAATCTACTTAAAACAAACAGCCCTCAAATCCGACTAGTTGTTTCCCCCGGTCGTGCGCATTATTTAAATACAAATCGTTAATTTACAGGTAGCTTACAGTCAAAAAATAATAAAATGTATTAAATGTGTCCATCCCGGAGGCACTGAGTTGTTATGATGCTTTATAACAATTAAAACTTAGCACCATGAAAGATTTCCTGTTTGTGTACAGATCAGATTTAAGCGCATTGGGCAAACGCTCTCCTGAAGAAATGCAGGCCAACACCCAGAAGTGGATGGACTGGATCGGTGATATCGCCGCACAAAATAAACTGACTGCCCGTGGCGACCGGTTGCATCCATCCGGTAAAGTGGTAAGACCCGATCACGTCATTACCGATGGCCCGTATACGGAACTGAAAGAATCGCTGGGCGGATATTCTATCGTGAAAGCATCCTCCCTGGAAGAAGCGGCTGAACTGGCCAAAGGCTGCCCTATCTTTTTAACCGGTGGTAGTGTTGAAGTCAGGGAGATCAATGTCATGTAAAAATCTTTTCATCCTAAAATCTCCAAAGCCTTTGTAATATTACAAAGGCTTTTATTTATGGAAAAAAATGAACTGATACCACACCTGTTCAGAACCGAATACAGTAAAATTGCGGCGGTGTTATGTAAGCTGTTTGGCTTTGAGCATATCGAAATAGCGGAAGATATTGCGAGTGATACCTTTTTGTCGGCCTCTGAAATATGGGGCCTTAAGGGGCTGCCGGAAAATCCTGTTGCCTGGTTGTATACCGTGGCAAAAAACAAAGCCAAAAATCACCTGAGACATGAGGCGGTCTTTCGTCAGAAAGTAGCGGCGCAATTAAAATATTCCGCTACGGAGACAGATATGCCGGAAATAGACCTGTCCGCCAAAAATATCCACGACAGCCAGTTGCAGATGATGTTTGCTATCTGTCATCCGGCTATTGCGGCCGAAGCGCAAATTGGGCTGGCGCTGCGTATACTATGTGGCTTTGGCATCGAAGAAATTGCTGCCGCCTTTTTATCCAATAAAGAAACCATCACCAAAAGATTACAGCGGGCCAAAGACAAATTAAGAGCCGAACAGATCAGGATAGAATTTCCCGGCGAGCCGGAAATAAACAAACGGCTGGATACTGTGCTGAGAACCCTTTACCTGCTTTATAATGAAGGCTATTATTCCAGCAGCCATAATAGCAGTCTCCGTAAAGATCTTTGCCTGGAGGCATTCCGGTTAACTTCCCTGCTGACAGAAAATGAAAACACCAACAAACCCTTCGTACATGCCTTATTATCATTAATGAGTTTTCAATCGTCCCGGTTCGATGCCAGGATAGATGCCGCTGGTGAGATAGTATTATACGATGACCAGGACACTAACCTCTGGAATAAGGCACTGATTGCACAAGGCGAGGCATTTTTAAATACCGCCTCCCAGGGTCAGGAGATCTCAAAATATCACCTGGAAGCAGGCATTGCTTACTGGCATACCATTAAAGATGATACGAAGGAAAAATGGGGTAACATTCTGCAACTATATAACCACCTGCTGCAACTGGAATACTCTCCTATTGCTGCGCTCAACAGAACATACGCCTTATCCAAAGCTAAAGGAAAAGAGGTGGCGCTTACCGAAGCGCTGAAATTAAACCTGGCAACACATCATCTTTACCAGGTATTGTTAGGAGAACTCTATACCGGCGTCGATAATCCCCGGGCATTATCCTGTTTGAAAACCGCCCTGGAGTTAGCCCATTCTCCGGCAGATAAAAAAATCATCCTGCAAAAAATGCACATAATCGAACAACAGCTGTATTGAAAGTGAACAATTTTATCTCACAATAAAAATTACAACAGCTGATAATCAAGTGATTAAAATCTTGCACTCAAATTGTTTGGCATAGGTACAAATACATAAATCACTTGTTATGAAACAACTGTTTTTCTTACTGGCACTTTTGGGAACCTATACCACCACTGCCGCTCAGGTCCAAAGTAAATATAAAGTCACCTTGCAGCAGCTACAGGAATTCGAAGGGCAATATGAATTTGTGAATCATGGCACCCTGCGTATTGTCGCATCTCCGAAAGACACCATACTGTACGCTGTTATTGCGCAAAGTAAATACCGGCTCAAGGCAACAGGCCCGGATGTTTTTGAAAATACCGCCAAGGCAAAAGTACAGTTCGGAAGAGATGCTCTTCATCACGTGAATACCTATACGGTGAATGGAGAAACATTTAAACTGCTTACCCACCAAAATGATATTCCTACCACCTCCTGGTACAGCAGGGCCAGCGCTTACACTGGTTTCAGCAAGCCCGCCCGCCTGAACGATGGCTGGCAAACCGGTGACCTTGAAAAATCCGGTCTGGATACGGCATTACTATCTGTTATGATGCGGAAAATAATCGATGGTACTTATCCCGATGTACACAGTGTCATCATCATAAAAGATGGCAAGATGGTATTTGAAGAATACTTTTATGAGTACAGTCGTGACAGTTTGCAGGAATTGCGATCTGCTTCCAAAAGCTTCATTTCTGCGCTAACGGGTATCGCCATAGACAAAGGATACATTAAAAGCGTGCATGAAACCGTACTTCCTTTCTTTCCTGAGTATAATATTAAAGATGCAGGCGCTAAAAAAGGTATTACGATAGAACACCTGCTGACCAACCAGAGTGGCCTGGATTGCGATTACAGTGACCCAAAATCTCCCGGCAATGAAGTGACGATGGACTATAGTGATGAGTGGGTGAAGTTTACCCTGGATTTGCCGGTAGTAGACTCGCCGGGGGGCAGAGGCATGTATTGTTCCGGCAACCCGATCACGCTTGGACGTATCATTGAAAAAACAACAAAACAGGCATTGCCTGATTTTGCAAAGCAGCAGTTGTTTGAGCCGTTGAGCATCCGGAATTTTCAATGGAGGTTTAAGCCGGACCAGTCGAGTTCAGAAACCTATTGTCAGCTTTATCTGACGCCCCGCGATATGGCCAAACTTGGTCAACTATACCTCCAAAAGGGCAACTGGCAAGGTAAACAGGTGATATCAGTGGATTTTGTAAACGCCTCGCTGGCGAAACATTCCGTTGTGCAGAATGTAGATTACGGCTACCTATGGTGGATTAAGTACCTGGATGCAGATGGCGTAAGGTACTATGGCAAAGCCGCGCAGGGCAATGGTGGCCAGAAAATATATATCTGGGAAGATCAAAACATGATTACGGTGATTACCGGAGGTAGTTACAATACGAAATCGCCTTCTGATGAATTGATCAGTAAATATATACTGCCGGCATTCAATAAGAAATGAAAGTAACCTTTTCTCCTTTGGGTTGTTCTCTACATCATAAAAAGGAGATATGACTATTAAAACTGTAAGCTTTAAATACCAGTTGGAGAAAGCGGAGCCCAGAATTGGTCCGGGGGGCATTACCCGTGGCGCCTCGGTAAAGGAATTTCCGGCATCCACCGGCATTGCAGGGGTAAGTATGTGGCTGCAGCCGGGCGCCATGCGCGAATTACACTGGCATGCCAATGCCGCCGAATGGGCCTATGTGTTGGAAGGGAATATGCGCACTACCGTGGTTCATCCCGATGGAAATACCTATATCGATTTATTTCAGGCCGGCGATGTATGGTATTTCCCCAAAGGATATGGACATGTACTGCAATGTGTGGGACCAGAAAGATGTCATTTCATCCTCATCTTTGATAATGGTGATTTTTTGGAAGACCATACCTTCAGTATCACCGATTTCATTTCCAGTGTGCCACCAGGCGTTGCTGCGCAGAACTTAGGCATCACCACCGCAGAAGTAGCCTTGCTTCCGCATGGCGAAGTATACTTTGCTAAAAGTGCGATCCCTGCTCCTCTTTCCGGATTGGCGATGCCGAGAAATGACAGCACCCTGTTATCTCCTCACCGTTATCCGTTATGTGCGCAACAGCCCAAACTGGTGCCTGGTGGAGGCCTGCAGCGCGTAGTTACTCAAAAGGAATTCCCGATCGCTAAAACTATCACTGGTACTTTATTCGAAATAGCTCCCGGTGGTTTGAGAGAATTACACTGGCACCCCAATGCCGATGAATGGCAATATTATATCCAGGGAAATGCAGAAATGGGCGTTTTCCTTGCGGAAGGAAAATTCATCAATGATCAGTTTGAAGCGGGCGATATTGGCTACGTTCCTATGGGCGCAGGGCATTATATTAAAAACACCGGTACTGATGTATTAAAGGTGCTGATTGGCTTCAATAGCGGTCAATATGAAGCCATTGATCTCAGCATGTGGTTAAGTGGTAACCCCAAAGACTTGCTGGCAGGAAATTTCAGCGTTGATACCTCCCTGATAGATAAATTCCCGCACAACGACCAGTTCATTATAAAAGGATCCAGCGAAAAATAAATTTGCTAAACCGAATGGTTATATATAATTTTACTAAACCAAATGGTTATGTATCCTAAATAGTAAATGAATGAAAGCAAGACGAGACGTGTTTCAGGCCATCGCAGATCCCACCAGAAGAGCTATTATAGGGCTACTGGCCCAACAGACACAAACCCTGAACACCGTGGCAGAGAACTTTAACATGAGCCAGCCAGCCATTTCAAAGCACATGCGCATACTTACAGAATGCGGACTGGTGCTCATTGTTAAGCAGGGCAGAGAAAGGCATTGCAGCGCCAATTTCAAAGCACTGGAAGAAGTAGCCCAATGGGCAGAACAATACCGCTCCTTCTGGAACAGCCGACTCGATACCCTGGAGGATTTATTAAACGGAGAAGATTAATCAATTCATAAACTATTTCATGATGACAAAGAATAAAACACCCGGAGCAACAGCGCAAATGCTCATCAGAAAGCCTGTCAGCATAGTGTTTGAAGCTTTTATTGATCCTGCCATTACAAAGCATTTCTGGTTCACCAAAGGCAGCGATAAACTAGCAGCAGGTAAAACGGTTACCTGGGAATGGGAAATGTACCAGGTTTCCAGCAAAGCTTTTGTAAAGGAAATTATACCCAACAAAAAAATAACGATCGACTGGGGCGAACCCGCTACTGCCGTTGATTTTAATTTTGAAGCACTCACCGATGATACCACCTATGTCACGATTTCCAACTATGGATTTACAGAACAGGGTGATGATCTGCTCCGCAAAATCAGCGACTCCACAGGCGGCTTCACCACGGTTTTAGATGGCTTAAAAGCTTACCTGGAGCACCATATTAACCTGAACCTCATCGCAGATAAATTCCCAAAACGATAAAATAAGATTTTATGGAAAAGTACAGCAAGATCATTGCACCCGGCACTCTCCGGTTTGAACGCTCTTTGCCTGGTCCTATCAACAGGGTATGGGCTTACCTCACGGAATCAGAAAAACGTGGTAAGTGGCTGGCAAAAGGAGACATGRAACTTTTTGAAGGCGGTAAAGTAGACCTGTATTTTATGCACATGGAACTTAGCCCCCTCCCAGATGTGATACCTGAAAAATATAAAGACATGGATAAGGGTCACCACTTTACCGGTACCATATTAAAAGTAGATTCTCCCAACCTGCTTTCATTTACCTGGGAAGGTGGTTCAGAAGTAACGTTTGAGCTAACGGAGCAGGCGGATCGCGTCCTGATGGTAATCACACACCAGAAACTGGGCGACAAAAAATCTACGCTGTTAAGTGTTTCAACAGGATGGCATAACCATGTAGGTATTCTGATTGCCAACCTGGAAGGTACTGTACCGCAGCCTTTCTGGAAAACACAAACAGAACTGGAAGCAGTGTACGCAAACCTGATTTAATGATGGCTGCCGGAGAGCTCCCGGCAGTCCATCCATATCCCTGCTACTCACCGTTGGGGTCCGAAGACAACACTTCACTCATGTAGTCGAAGAACGGGCGCATTTTCTGAAACGTTCCGTTCACCTCTTTTAAAAAGTTATCGCTTAACACCTCCTTATCAGAAAAAGATCTGATGAGCAGAAACTGTTTATAGCGCAACAGGTCGATCGCTTCATGATCCGCTTCAAACCCTTTTGGCGTAGTTTTCAACTGCTCTCCTTTCAGTGATTCAAACGTAGTAACAAATGCCTTGCTGTTAATGATTTTTCGCAATGGCTTAGCGTCAAAGGCAATATCATCCCTGATGAGTTTCAGGTCAGCTGGTGTGGGCCCCCAGAAACCGCCGGCTACAAAGCTGTTGCCGGGTTCAATATGAAAATAGTATCCACCTCTGCGACTTTTAGTAGCGCGTTTAAAACTGCCACTCCAATGTGCTTTATAAGGCGTTTTATCATGGGAGAAACGGGTGTCCCGGTAAATGCGGTACAAACTTTTTTTGCCTGAAGGAGTTTCTATCAGATCATGGGCAGAGAGTTCATGTAGTAATGATTCTGCAAAGGCCTCTACCTCTTGCTGTTCTTGTTGAAAAACAGCTTTATGTTCATTGAACCACTCCCTGTTATTGTTTTTTTTCAGCTTATTTAAAAAATCAAAACTGGAAGGTTGTATCTGTGCCGGTGCTATTTTTTTAGCCATTGGTAATTTTTAAAGACCTGGCAAATATAGCACCTATTGCCCGGATTTAATTTGTTGAGCAGGCTCACCTGTTTTCCCTGTATTAAAAAAAATGACTGTAAAATTCAACCGAATAACCCTAATTTCCGGAATTATAAATTTACAGTGAATGGTGAAACGTAGAAATTTCCTGAAGCAAATAGGCTTATCAGGCACAGGTTTATTATTGGCTTCCAATACCTGGTCTGTCCCCATTATCCAGCCGGCTAAAAGTGCTAAAAAATTACGCATAGGCGTTATTTCGGATCTGCATCATCTGCAATTTAATGTACCGGAAGTAGCACGGATGAAATCCTTTATGGATGCGGTGATGAAAGAGTCGCCCGACTTCATTATCCAATGCGGGGATTTTTGCCGCCCCAAAAAATCGGAAGAAATCATGGCGCAATGGAACCGGTTCAGCGGCCCCAAATATCATGTACTCGGCAATCATGATATGGATGTTTGCGACAAAGCCACCATCATGAAATTATGGGGCATGGAAAAACCGTATTATTCCTTTGGTCAGGGTGGTTATCATTTTGTGGTGATGGACAGGAATTTTTTACGGAAAGAAGATAAAACACTGGAAGATTACAATAACAGCAACTGGGGCCCACTACCCTCTCCCATGCGTAGTTTCACCGATCAGCCGCAACTGGAATGGCTGAAACAGGATCTGGCCGCCGCTCAACATCCCGTCATCGTTTTTATGCACCAACCGGTTTTCCTGAGCGACTTTTACCAGGAGTTGGGTAATGCAGATGAAATTCTGGCCATCTTCGACGATGCCAACCTGGCCGCCAAACAAGCAGGAAAAAATACAGGGGTGATGGCAGTATTTATGGGTCATGATCATGACGACAGATACGGCGCGAGAAACGGGGTGCATTATTTCCTGCTCAACAGTGCCAGCTACGTGTACACCGAATCAGGTGCACATTATTACAAAGATGCCCTCTTTGCATTCATTACCCTGGATCCTTCCGGCTGGCTGCATATAGAAGGAAGATCTACCAGTTACCGAGATCCGGTAACGGATAAAGTAAAAGCACAATTTCCTACCAGTATCAGTAATCATGCGGTACAGTTGTTACCGGAGAAGCGGGGTTGATTTCCTTTTTTAAAACGAGTGACGGTCTCCTGGTTTATGGCATCTCCAAAAAGCTACACACTTTAGGGGGTCCTTAAGCCGAAGACCGTTGTTCGCTATTTTATTTATCATCTACCCTTCTTTCGCCCACTCCTTCCTCCTCTTCAACTCCGCTTCCGAAGGCTCCAGTTCCGGTCCAATGGTGCCTACCTCTATTTCCCCTGCCGGTTCATAGGTGGCAATGATAATGCCCGTTGTAGAAATGATTGAATCTACCAGCTTCCACTGAACCGGCTGTGTGCCTTCCGCAAACAAACGCTTACCCGAGCCGAGGGTAACGGGGTATACCCAGGTATACAACTTATCTACCAGTCCTTCTTTCAGCAATGTTTGTATGAGTTTACCACTGCCAAATACCAGCAGGTCCGGCCCTTCCGTTGTTTTAAGTTGCCGCAGCTCCGCCACCACATCACCGGTGATCAGCGTAGAGCTAGCCCAGCTCAGTTCCATAGGTTTGCCGGAAACGGTATACTTGTGTACGCGATCGAATAATTCCCCGATAGGATTTCCCTTTGCATATGGCCAGTAGGCAGCAAAGATCTCATAAGTACGCCTGCCCAGTAACAGATCAAAAGGTTGCGCCATAATGCCGCTCATCGTTTGATGCGTTAGGGTATCCCCCAGTTTGGCTGTCCATCCACCCCACTTAAAGCCATGGGTAGGATCTTCTTCCGGGCCGCCTGGTGCCTGCAATACCCCATCCAGGGAAACAAATGTCGTAACGATGATCTTTCTCATAATTTCTGTTTTTGTTTTATTATATTGGTGAAACCCGTAGCAGAATAACAATTCAAATATACTTTCAATGCGTATCACGGATGCAGGGCAATCACGACTTTATTGGAGGGTGATTGCGACATCCGATACCATTTCAATAGCCACGTATGATTACATCCAGAAGGGACTTTCTGAAGTTAACCACACTCAGCAGCACCGGTTTATTATTGCCGCAAATCGGCAGCTTCGCAGCGATACTAAAAACAGATGGTAATGAACTGACGGTACTCAGCGAACAGCTACTCCAACAATGGGGCGATGCATTGCTGGCACTGCAGGTCAATCAACCATCTGCCAAAGGACTGCATGGGGGGATCCTTTGTCCTTCCTGCGCGGTGATACATGGCAGATGCGGCGATGCCATCTATCCGCTGTTATATCTGGCCAACAAAACAAAAGACCGGAAGTATACGGATGCGGCTATACGCTTATATGATTGGATGGAAGCCATGGTGAGTACACCAGATGGCGCCTGGCTAAATGAAGTGAGCATGGGCGACTGGAAAGGTATCACCGTATTTGGTGCTACCGCCCTGGCAGAATCACTGGTACATTTTGAACACCTGCTGGATAAAGCCACACAGGAAAAATGGAAAAAAAGGTTACAAAAAGCAGGTGATTATCTCAATAAAAATTTTACTATCAATACCGGTAACATCAATTACCCCATTGCGGGAAGTTATGCGCTATGCCTGATAGGTACCTATCTCCAGCAACCGCATTTTATAACAAAAGGTAAAAGCCTGGCGCAGCAAAGTCTTGCCCACATTACCACCAACAAATTATTATTTGGAGAAGGCAAACCCATTTCTGAAAAAAGCCCAAAAGGCTGCTACGCGGTAGACCTGGGCTACAACGTGGAAGAGTCCCTTCCCTCCCTGGTGCTATATGGTAAGCTGATGAATGATACATCGTTACTGGAACAGGTAGCCGCCTCCTTACAGGCACACCTGGAATTTATGCTGCCGGATGGCGCCTGGGATAACAGCTGGGGAACGCGTAATTATAAATGGACTTATTGGGGCAGCAGAACCAGCGATGGCTGCCAGCCAGCCTATGCGTTAATGTCTGCGGGCAACCCTGCATTTTACAAAGCTGCATTGCAAAATACCAGACTTTTAGCGCTGTGTACCCATGACAATTTATTACATGGCGGTCCGCACTATGTATCACATGGTATCCTGCCTTGCGTGGCCCACTCACTGGCGCATAGCAAAGCCCTCACCACCGTATTACTGCATGCCACCACCATACAACCGGCTACCGCCGCTCAGTTACCACGGGAACGCATATACGGCGTAAAGTCATTCCCGGAAATTAATACCTGGCTTATCTCAAAAAACAAATGGCGGGCCACCATTACCGGCTATGATCAGGAGTATACCATGAAAGGTGGCCATGCCAGCGGTGGCGCGCTATCGTTGCTATGGCATAACGATACCGGTCCCCTGTTAGCCGGCAGCATGAACAAATATCAACTGGTAGAAGCATTAAATATGCAACGGGATAAGAACGCGGATACCGTTTGTTTGACGCCCGGTTTCAAACTAACAGCCGGCGCGCAGGTATACCTCCATATCAATGATCTTAAGGCTATAGTGGATTACCAGGAAACATCCGAAGCAATCACCTTTAACACCCGCTCCCTGTTGGTGAATGAAACCCAGCAGCCGGCGCCTTCTCCGGATTGTAGTCTCACTTACATTTTTGAGGAAAATACTTTGCATATCCGCGGCGCCGCTACCAATGAAAAGGCAGTGTATAGCTTACCGGTCATCAGCACCAATAATGAAACCCTAAAACTGATAACGCCTCATCAACTGGAGATTTATAAACCGGGGAGTATTGTGGAGATCACGGCCAATACACCAATAGAGCTGCCTGGTGTACTGACCGATCGTATCTTCAATTTTGTGCCGGGCATGGAAGCCATTCCGTTGTTGTTTGAAACAAATCACATTGACATAAAAATTGTTGTAAAACATCGTACCTAAAAAAGGCCGCTGCACTCAACTGTCTTCCTTTGCCTTACCAGTTTATCTGGTAGTTGCAGGAGCATGCAAAACTATCATTCCCTGCTCTGGTACATACTTATCGTATTCCATGTGCTGGGCTACCTTCAACGCCACATCGGCGCCCTTTAATTTTGCCACCAGGTGTAAAGCCCCATCAATGCCGGCAGAGATGCCCGCAGTGGTAATAATTCTGCCATTATCTACATACCGTACGTGTTCCAGTACTTTAGCTTTTGGCACCGCCTTTTGCAGATTGGCAATACTGCGGTGGAAGGTAGTTACGGTAAGATTGTCCAGCAGCCCAGCTTTTCCCAGGATGAAAGCACCCGTGCAAACGGAAAAGTAACTACTGGTTGCTTTATCCCTTGACTGTATCCAGGCAATTACTTCCGGATCATTAGCGGCTATATTATCATCGCCGCCAAAAACAGCGAAGACATCTGCAGGCGGTGCATCTGCAATGCTGTAGTCGGGAAGCACTTTCAGGATGCCCTGCGACAACAGCGGCGCTTTGGTTTTGGCTACCGTGAACACCTTGAAACCAGCATAGGAAAACACTTCCATCGGGCCGGCAAAATCAAGTATTTCCACGCCCTCATAGAGATAGAAACAGATGGTCATTTTTTGATCGTTTACAGCGTTTTTAGGAATGAGTTCCATACCACAATGCGGACAAATTCCCGGTTGATGAAATACCAGCGTATCACAGGGCCCACAGGGAGGACAGACATACAAAGAAGATTGTTTTTGTGACCATGCCACGCATGGCAACAATAAGAGCAGGAACAGCAACTGTTTCATCGCAGAATAATTTATAGGGCAAAGCTAACCGGAAGCGGTCATACAAATCAGGACAAGTACACTACTAATCGGGACAGTTATAAGGCTTTTTTCAGGAAGCGCCGCAATTGATCCGGGCCCTTAAAACCGCATTCCTTTGCCACCCAGGCTACTTTGTGCTGCGCTTTCAGCAAATGCTGCGCCTTTTCCTGTCGCAGCTGTTGAACATATTGTCCGATTGTATTGCCGGTAGTGGATTTAAACAGGCGGGTAAGATTCCTCGGACTGATGTGCACCAATGCCGCGAGGTCTTCTATCGTTATTTTGTGCTGAAGATGATGTGCAATATAATCCTGCACCTGGTGAACCTGGTAATTGATATGCTGCCTGTTTTGCAGGTAAACACTATGCTGCGATTCCGTACCATCGCGGCGGATATACACCACCATATCTTTCGCTACCATATAAGCAAAAGCAGCTCCATGCTGCTCCTCCACAAGATACAAGGCCAGGTCAATTCCTGTGGCAATCCCAGCGCTGGTGAACAGCTTTCCGCTTTTTACAAACAGCTTGTTTTCTACCACCTTCAGGCGTGGATATTGTTTTTGCAGGGAAGATGTCCACGCCCAGTGCGTAGTGCAACTATGGCCGTCTAACAAGCCTGCAGCGGCTAATGCAAAGGCCGCCGTACAAACCGAGCAGATGGTAGCTCCGGTAGCAGCAGCGGCTTGTAGCCATGGCATCCACAGATGGTCGTCTTCCCGGTTCCACCTGGCCAGCTCCATTCCCGCTACAATAATGATATCCTGCGCAGTAATGGTTACTGTATGAAGTGGATCTATTGCCGCAAATCCAAGCCCGGACGATGTAGCCGGATGTGAGTAAGGCGAAACATACCGGAGCTCATAGGGTTGCCCGCAACAACCGGATTCATAAAATACCGTCACTGCACCTGCCAGGTCCAGGAGATGGACCCCATCAAAAAGAAAGAATATGATCCGATTAGATACCATCGGACTAAATTAGGATATAATTGATAAACGCTCACGGCCACAATCGCCCAAACATTCGCTGCAATACACTCTTATCCTCCGTCAGGATCTCTGCAGTGCCATCCAGTCTGGGTTGCACCGGAATTTCTTTTCCGGTAGTGGTTTGTAAGAGATGATCCAGGTGAATGTTTACCTGGAAATTAGTATCCGCCACATTGGCTTCAGCAAACATCACCGTTCCCTGCAACAGCCCATATTCTTCGTAAGGATAAGCGGTAAGGCGGATTAGTACCTTTTGTCCGGCTTTTACTTTCCCGGCACCTGAGGCCTGCATGCTTCCCTTTACGACRTATGAGGACTGCTGTGGAGTAATAACCACCCTTGCTGGTATTACTTCCGGATAACGAAAAAACCAGGCGGCTACAAATGCGCCCAGCACCAGGATACCGATGAGTGTAATACCACTGCGCAAAATCCAGGGTGGCATCTTCCCCATGATTTCCTGTACTTCTTCGCTGCGAACGGAATCCAGCGAAGCATGGCTGAGGTGTCCATTCTGTGAGGTGGTTACATTTATAAATGCAGTGCCATCAGGTTTGTTTTCCGGCATGATAACTATCCTCCTAATTCCAATTGATTTTTAACAAGTTCAAAATAATTCCCTCGCCGTGCGGTGAGTTGCGCATGTGTGCCCGTTTCTACGATACGGCCTTTTTCCAGTACAACGATCTGGTCCGCATACTTCACCGTACTTAAACGATGCGCGATGACCACTACCGTTTTCCCTTTAAAAAACTGCTCCAGGTTATCCATGATAACGCGTTCATTATTCGCATCCAGTGCACTCGTTGCCTCATCAAAGAAAAGGTAATGCGGATCTTTGTAAATGGCACGGGCTATTTGTAACCGTTGCTTCTGGCCAGCACTGATACCACTACCGGCATTTCCGATCTTTGTCTGGTATCCGAGCGGTAACTCCTCAATAAAGTCCCGGATATTGGCTGCAGCTGCAGCATGTACCAGGCGCTCATTGTCTATTCGTTCATCACTGATAGCAATATTTTTCGCGATAGTTCCTGAAAAAATAAATCCGTCCTGCATCACACTACCACACTGACGCCGCCACCATTTCGGAGACAGCTGTTGCAATGATTTATCACCCAACTGTATATGGCCTGTTGTTGGTTCATAAAATTGCAGCAACAATTTCATCAGGGTAGTTTTACCGCTGCCACTGGTGCCTACAATGGCCGTCACCTTCCCCTTCGGAATGGTAAGATCGATATCCTGCAATACATGAGGAGATTGCCTCCCGCCGTATTGAAAGGACACCTGTTGTAATTGAATGTCGCCGCGACCCTGGTCATTTGCAGGTATCGTCTGCTGCTCTCCCGTTTCTTCTTCTGCGCGATTATGGATTTCTCCCAGTCTGTCCAAACTCATTTTGGCATCCTGTGCTGACTGAACAAAAGAAAGCAGCTGTTCCAGCGGACTATTCATTTGTCCGATGATATAACTCACAGATAACATCATTCCCAGTGTGAGATGTCCATTCATGACCTCCCTGGCGGTGATAAAGGAAATCAGGATATTTTTCAGCTGATTAAAAAATACAGCGCCCAGCTGTTGATACTGTCCGAGTGCCAGACTCTTCACGCTGATTTTATAAAGCCCGGCCTGTACATGTTCCCACTCCCAGCGTCTGGCCGTTTCACAGTTGTTGAGTTTTATTTCCTGCATACCGGTAATGAGTTCAAACAAGATGTTCTCATTTTCACTCATACGCTGAAAGCGTTTATAGTCAAGTGCCTTACGGCGCCGCAGGAAAAAGAATATCCAGCCAATGCCCATAGCACTGAAACAGGCAAATACCAGTAATATCTTCCCACTATATATGCCTAATACAATCGCAAAGACAAACAGGTTTACAAAAGAAAACAACGTAGACAACGTGGTACCTGTCAAGAAGTTTTGGATACGGGTATGATCGCCTATGCGTTGGTGAATATCTCCGATCATTTTTGCATCAAAAAACCGGATCGGCAGTTTCATCAGTTTGATAAGGAAATCCGAAATGATGTTGATGTTAATACGACTGTTCATATGCAGTAGTATCCAGCTACGAATCATTTCTATAGCGGTGGACCCTGCAAAGAGCATCAGCTGGGATACCAATACCAGGTATACGAAGCCCATATTGTTCCGGTTAATACCATAGTCTACCAGGCTTTGCGTAAGAAACGGCATGACCAGCGACAATGCGCTGGCCACCAGTACACTCAGAAAAAGCTGTATTACATATTTGCGGTAGGGTCTTAAATAATTAAACAGAAAACGAAAACCGGTTGCTTTGTTGTTCATTCCCGGCTGCTGGTAGAATGTTTCTGTTGGTTCCAGCATCAGTACTACGCCGCTATTACTGTTGCCCTGCCAGCAGCGGAGAAAAGTTTCCTTATCCACTTTCACCATGCCATGACCGGGATCTGCGATGAGAATTTTATCATGCTTTTTATCCCGGTTATAATTTTGAGGAGGCAGCACTACGAAGTGCTGTTGATTCCAGTGCAGGATGCAGGGAAGGTCCACATTTTCATCGAGCTGTTCGAAAGTGATGCGCACTGCGGTAGTACGAAAACCGATTTTCTCTGCTGCTTCCCCTATGCCCAGCATACTTACCCCTTCCCGGGTAATGTTTGCCTGCTCCCGGAGATATTCCAGCGAATACCGGCGACCGTAATGCTTCGCGACCATGCGCAGGCAGGTAGGTCCGCAGTCCATTGCGTCCAGTTGCTTATAAAAGGTGAATCCCATTATTTCGTGATGGCCACCATAGCCAGTTGTGATAAATAATATTTTTCCAGGAAATGATATATCACCATTTCATGCTTACGTTGTTTGCCAACAAATATCCTGTTAAGAAACAGGTGTACATGACTGGCGATGATACTCTGATAACGGTCTTCCGAGCCGCAATATTGCCGGATATGTGCCGACAGCGGGGCAGCCGTAGCTGTACGTAACCGGTAAGCGGCAATGGCCTCTGTAATGTCGTTGTCGTCATCATTGGCAGGATTCATCACCGACATGATTTCCTGCTGATGCTTCCGGTATTTGTCATTCAGTGGCTTATGCAACAGAGTACTCCCGCCAAACTCCGTGATAAATGCTTCCTGCAGCGATGATAGCAAATGCTTTTTCTGCGGCAGGGTCAGCGCAAAATCATCAAGCATCATATCTACCCCACGCATAGCCATTTTCCAGCGATATACTTCTCCCTCTGCTCCTTCCAGCATACTGACAATACTCAGCACCGCCATGCTATCACTGCAAAACAGGGCTTCGCTTTCTGCGATGGTTGCTGCACCGTAACGTTCTATCTCCCGTACGTAGGTGTCGTACTGTATCTTCTGTACCTGTCCTCCCTGAACATACGGTTGCATAGCAGCAGTGATGCGATGTGAGATGACTGTGTTATTGGCCGGGTTCGCGCTGTTAAGAAACCGGAGCCGGATATGTGGTTGCGGATCACCGAAGCGCAGAAAGAAAAACTGTTCGAACAAGCCATCTTCCTGCCATTCCGGGATGCTTTCCGCAAAATAATTTGCGAGTAATTCTTCCGCTACGCGATAGCCGCAGTAAATCTTTACATAGAGCCACTCACTGCCTGGAGGAAAGCTGCGGGTAATGAGTGACCTGGTAGCAGGTGACAATTTGTTATCTGCAGCAGCTTTGCTGGCCGGACCTGGATTCTCCTCCCCAGCCTTGCTGCTTTTAGTCACCCTGACAGCGGCGGATTTCTCGTCTTTTACCGGCAGGTATTGCAATGGTAGCAATATTTCATGCGCATATACCTGATCTGCATCATCCCGCAATACCCCACCCTGTTCCTCTAACAGGCACTCTTTTAGTTTTACGCTGGAAGTCTTTTTTATCTGATCGAGCAAAATAGCCACCGCTAATGGTTGCGTCAGATCCAGCAGTAATTCATTATCTGCTTCGGATAATAATACTTTGTCGGGTATGCCTTGCTCTCGGCGGTACTTCTCAAAAAAGCGCAACTGAATATTTTCATCCGTTCCGGCCTGTTCGGTGTCTTTAGTGGTGAGTGTCCAGCTGGCACGGCATACAATTATGTTTTTATACACGACCCTGGGCAATCGTGGCCGGGAAACCAGTACACCCCAGTCCCAGTGCAGATAAGACATACCTGACTGGTTCTGCAGGTCGCACAGGAATTTGTACACAGGTAAACTGTTAAAGCTATAATTATGTGCAGAGCTAAGACGTGGAATTACCCGCTTGTTTAAGCGTTTACTTCTTAAAATTACTTCCTGCTGGGAAACGGATACCATCAGGTCTGTCACCGGAATCTGGTATGCTTCGTCTACACCGGCGATGCCGATATAGGGGATTTCATAATTGCGCAGCACGGGTCTTATTAATACGTTGGCAGCGCGGGCTTCCGGGAAATGTACCACTTCGGCCATCACCACATCCGGATGAGCCGCTTCCTCTTCCTGCAGCGCGGCCTTTGTCTTTTCTGCCAAAACCGGGTCTCCGCTACAAAAGCGCCCCAGCAGATTAGCGGCAGAGGGGCCTCCTAAAGATTGCATCGCAAAAGTATAATTGCCTTTGTCTGCTTCTTCCGCAGAGGCAGCCTGCAGCGAGCCAAACAGGTAAGAACTTCTGGCGATGGGCACCGTTTCCGGATCACCCATTTTTTGTAATTCTTCTGCCGTAATCTGCACAATGGCCTGGCCATCTCTCAGGAATTCTTCATACTTGGTCAAACCTAATTGCTGCAACTGCGACCAGTTGACGGTCGTACTTTCAGGCGGCGCTTTAGTGGCTATGTCTTCCACAAAAGGTGCATGAACCGTATTTTCTATGCCTGCCCCGTAGCCAATCCCTGTTTCTCCATCAAGTACCATGTTCAGTGGCATTTCCCGGGATTCGTATTGCTCATAAAAGCGTGTAGCAAAATTCTTCATTTCTGAACCTGCATCTTTCGGATAGCCATGGCAGAGGGCCATCAATTCATTTACCTGTTGGGTGATATCCTGCACCAGGCTTTCACTGAGCGTACATGCTGTCGCCGTTTTAAACAGGTCTATCTGCAGCAGGTCCTTAGGGATGCTGAGCGGAAAAGTGCGCTCACAGATATCATGAATTTCCTGGAGACGGGAACGCTCAAAATCGGGCTGCTGAAACAGCCCTTGCAGGGTCAGCAAACTATCGCGCAAAGCAGCCACATCTTCGATGGAAGAAATGCGACCGATAAGTGCTTCGAGATTATCGGCCGCCGTAATTTTAGGCTCAATTTCAGCGATTAATAACTGCGACTGGATCAGCTCCTGCACAAAAGTATTGGCTTCCTCCGCCACGATGGAGGGATCTTCCTGACGAATCAACTGTACCATACCGGCAATGGTAAGACCGTTCAGAGCCTCCCGGAATATCTTTTCCAGGAAAACAGAATGCGCCACTGCCGTCAGCATATACCTTCGCCGGTTATTATTGATAGAATATTCTGCATAGCGGTATTTTTCACCCGCTTTATAAAGACTATTATTGGTATAATAGCGCAGCTCACTGCTGACAGCTGGCAGCTCCTGAATATGATGACATATTTTAGTATAGTAGTCCATGTCCAGCCGCACCTGCTGACGGGCCTCACTGACAGGATGTAATTGCAAATGAGTGGTGGGTCCGACTGTACCGGTAGTGCATCCGGCAAACAGGCCGTAAGGGGTACTCCTGCTACATGCCCGCACCCAATATTTGTACAATGATTTACGCAGCTTCTCTGTCTTCTTTTGATTAAAAGCATCAGGCTCGCTGAGATATCTTTCCAGCTCCTTCAACAGGTCCTGGGATCCGATATGTAAAGCGTACATAAATAAAGGGTGACTGTTGGCCAGCACCTGCAAATTGTTTTGTAAGACTTCCCGGTATTGATGTATGGGATAAAGTGGACTTCTTATGAGGAAGAATCCTGTATGTGACAATGCCATAGCTGATTCTTTTAGTTTTTACAGTAATAGGTAATCAGGATATCAGGAAACATTCATCCCATGCTAACGGATGATCCTGCAGGTGTGATAAGATAGAAAGTCCTACGCCGCTGCCGCCGTCCAGGAGATCCCAGGAGTAGTCCCACTGTTTATCTTTTCCCTGCCATACTTTGATACCGTGTTTACTGCCATCTTCCGAAAAAGAAATTTTCTCCATGGTTCTATTATGCCAGTACGCTGCACATGTATAGAATGCGGGATCTTTGGTTTCGAACCAGAACTTCCGGTAAAAGGCGGCAATACCGCTGGCACCATGACAAATACAATTGTCTACAATCCCTGCTGCTTCATCCGTAACACGGGCCGTGTTGTAGTGCATGATGTATAATGCCTCTTCCATCCAGCTTTTTTCAGACAATACTTTGCCACATTGCCATAAGCAGATGGCCACATTGAGATCGCCGTAGCACCATGATAAGCGGCTGTTGGCACCGGCATAGTTGCCATCCAGGATAGCGGGATATAATGCAGCCAGGGAATCAGGAGCGCGTTCAATTTTATGCTGTAGTATGAACGAGATGCTTTCTGTGATCAACTGCTGGCACATGGCAGTGGCTATACCTGCCTGATATATTTTAGCGAGTAATATCAGCGCAGAACAGCTGCCATGGGCCAGACTGAAAGCGTCCACGAATTCTCCGGCAGGTTCTTCATGGGTATAAAAAATAGGCAGACTCCTTCCTTTGTCCGTCATTTTGCTGGCCGCAAAGAGTGTGGTCACAAAATATTCCAGGTGAGCTTTCACATCTGCTCTTCCGGTGAAACCCAGCAGAAAATTACACATCCCGATGCTGCCATGCAGGAAATCGAAATTTTTACATTCTATATGGTAAGCGCTCTGTGCGATGGTAGCCGTAATAAAATCCGATGCGAGGTAGTCCATATCCATTTCCACAAACTGGTGCCTGTTGAGGTGATCCAGTAGCCAAAAAGGGCCTGTATGTCCTGAACAGAAAGAATAGTTCAATCCTTCTTCGGGTGAATAACCTGCATATATTTTTTCAAGCAACGCAGCGGCGTTATCTGCTTTGTCATCGACATATTGTTCGTAGTAGAACATAAACAACAAGGCACCCCAGGGCCCCTTAAACAGGCTGTTACTCTGACCAGGATCATATTCCGCCTTATCCAGCAACGAAACAAGATCATTATACATATGTGCTAACTGCGATGCGGTGTTGTCCATTTTTTCAATCATTATTTAATGTGCACAATTGGGGAAGCAGGTGCCCCCCCAATTGAATAAAATCGATACAGGTAAACGCTTTTTGATAAGATCATCACCTGATCTTGTTGTACCTCAGATGCCCGGACTAAATCAAGGAATCATGCAGCAAGGACGGCCTGTACCAGGGCTGGTGGCTCTGCAACTGGATATCTGCCTGGTATCAGTAGTACAAATAGTACCAATGGTTGCTCCTGCACCACCTTGCAGTTGAAATTGTTGATCAGCATTGAGCTGTGCAATAGGTTCTTTGCTGAGCATCAGCTTTTTGCTCAGGTCAATTTGTTTCTTTTTCATACTGTAAATAGAAAAAAATAATCCTCCCCTGTCTGTTGCCGTGGGGCGGTTGTTCAGCAATCCGGATACCAGCAGGTATCTTTATCTTATGCAGCCATCGGGGCAAGTCACTTCATCTGTTTCCACGCAGCAGGCACTCCACCAGGTAAGTGGGCCACCACCTGCTAATTTGGCTTTCTGCTGTTGATTGAGTTCAACAATAGCTTCTTTTTTCAGCATCAGTTTTTTGCTGAGTTCAAGTTTTTTCTTTTTCATAATTGGGTTGTTTATGGACAAAGCTTACCCAGTAGCTATCGGGCGATAGCCTGCATAAAATTCATCCGGGTTTAGAGATCAGACTGGCAGAAAATGCAATTTGGCCGATTCGGAGGTATGGTAACACAGGTTTCAAACTGCGTTCCCAGACAGGGAGGCCTGAGGGTCAATGGTGCTAATCCACCGGCAATCATGGCTTGTTGGGTAGTGTTCAGCAAGGCAATAGATTCCTTGTTCAGAGAAAGTTTTTTCTCCAGGGGCATTTTTCTTTTTCTCATAAAAACAATGTTTACAGGTTTACGGGTTCAAAAGGGTTTTGATTTAGATTTTGGTTTGATTGAATCAGAATTACGCTTCTACTCTGCTGCTAACGCAGCCGCAGTGCCATGTGCCAGTTATTCAGCAGAATAATAAATAAAGGGAACTACAATTTTTTTATGTGAGTTGAGACATAACATGCCGGGTTAAAAATGAGATTTTGAAGTTAAATAAATTAATCTTGAAAAAAAAATTGTTTTTAGAAAATTTAAAATCGATTGCCTGCCTCTTCCTGAGAAAGATGAAAAGATGGAAGAGCCGGTATTAGCGGGGATTAAAAATATCCGGTTCAGTAAAATTGATACTACCGTTACACCGGATAAGGTGCTCGTCTTATCCGGAGTATTGGTAACGGTAGCTTTGTTTGTACTAACAAACAGGAAGTGAACAATGAACAAAGATTACCCTGTAGCTATCGGGCGATAGCCAGCATAAAATTCATCCAGGATTTAAAAACAAATCTAGCAGAAAACGCAATCCAGCCGGCCCGGAGGTATGGTAACACAGGTTTCAAGCTGCGTGTCCAGACAAGGAGGCCTGCGGGTCAATGGTGGCAGTCCACCGGCAATCATGGCTTGTTGGGTAGTGTTCAACAAGGCAATAGATTCCTTGTTCAGAGAAAGTTTTTTCTCCAATGGCATCTTTCTTTTTCTCATAAAAACAATGTTTACAGGTTTATGGGTTCAAAAGGGTTCAGATTCAGATGTTGGTTTATTGTATCAGCATTATGCTTCTCCGCCGTCACTAACGCATCTGTAGTGCCATGCGGCAGCTATTCAGTGGCATAAAAATAAAGGGAACTAAAATATTTTTTTATGTAAGTTGAGATATAACATGTCGGGTTAAAAATGACATTTTGAAGTTAGAGAAATTAATCTTCAAAACAAAATTGATTTTAGGAAACTACAAACCGGTTGCCTGCCTCTTCCGAAGAACGATGAAAAGATGGATGAGCCAGCATATGGAGGAGATTATTACACAGCTATATTTCGGGTTGCTCGTCGCTGTGCTTTACCTTTTTTACAGCCAGACTGCTTTTCCCAAAACGGTAAGTAAACGTGATATTGGCTCTGGCACTTTCTGTATGTCGTTCAAAATCCAGCAATACCGCATTGCTTTCTCTTAAAAAACTCCATTTACGGGAATTAAAAATATCTCTTCCACTAAAATTGACAGTGGCCCGTTTATTCAAAAAGTCAAACTTTGCGCCGGCATCTACCCCATATGCAGCATGGTTTCTGTCCTGCGCTACCACATCTGCTGCACGATAATCGCCCCGCAGTTGCAACGAAAAATGATCGTTGATAATAATGTTATGGGTGATGTTGGCATTCCAGCTAAATCCTGCACTGGCGGAGAGTCCATATGCAGGAGCAGCGACTGTTTTATTGTGATACACATTCGCATTGACTAAAAAATTCCAGGCTTTCATCACATTCACCTTACTGATTAATTCCAGTCCACCTGTACAGGATTGTGCCAGATTTTGAGAGGTGGTAGTAATGATACCCTTTACGGGTGGCCCTTCTATCCGTTTAATAAAATCATTTGTCTGACGGTAGTATAAGCTGGCTGTCAACGTAATTATTTTCCAGTATTGCTGATATCCCAATTCAAAGAAATGAATATCTTCCGGCAATAGTGCCGGGTTGCCTGCATCATAATTTACCGGATCAGAAACATCCAATACAGGGTTCAGCTGCCGGGGCGTAGGTCGCGCCACCCGGCGGGAATAACTGAACTGTAACTGTTGTTCGGTACCTATTTTCTGCGTCAGAAAAATGCTGGGGTATAGTCTGAAGTTCTTGACGCTGAAAGGTGTATGGTACAAAACATGACTGGTATCATAACCCATCAGCGTTGCACTGAGTAACGCATCTTCAGCTCTGATACCAACCTGGTAGCTAAAATTTTTAACCTGGTTTTGATAATTTAAATAGAGCGCATGTACCTGGTTGCTGCTCTTAAAAGTATTACTGACGCCATCATATTTATCGTACACTCCAGTGGCATTATTAAAATTATATGCATCCTGTACTCTGTCACTCCACCGGATCTGACTGCGGTAACCAGCATCTAACTCACCTGTTTTACCAACAGGCAGCGTGTAATTGAGTTGTGCATTATAAAATCTATTATGCTCGCCGTTGTTATTTTGCAGTATGGCGGGTATTGTTTTGACTGTCTCCCCATTGATATTATAAACATCAGTCGTATAGCTTTGCAAGTTATGATTGGCGCCTCGTGAAAATCCAAGACTAACAGTTAGCTCCTCTTTAGGTTTATTAAAAGTTTTAGAGAAGTCCAGGTTTATATCATAGCTATTACCTTTTCCATTAGTCAGATTAGTACGATGGCTTTGCTCTATAATCGCGTGGGAAGCGCTTAGCTCATCTATGCTTAAGAACTCCGTTCTGTTATTGGTAGCATCGTTAAAGCTGCCGGAGACACTCAACACATTTTTCTCATTGAGATAATAATCCATCCCTGCTTTCAGGTTGCTTCCTTTGTCGACTGTGGTAGAGGGAAACGTTTCGTTAGAGAAAACAACCGGGTCATCTGCATGGAGATAAGTGAGGTACTGATAACCATTGCTAAGCCGCGTACCATACCGGTATCCATAACTGGCATACAAATTAAGCCGGCTATTTTGAAAGCCTATATTTGCACTGCCATTATAGTTATGCTGTACGCCGGCGGTTGCTGCCGCGGAGCCGTTAAATCCTGATTCCTTATTTTTTATCAGTATGATGTTGATGATTCCTGCCTGACCTTCTGCATCATACCTGGCAGAAGGGTTGGTAATGACTTCTATACTTTCAATGGAGCTTGCCGGTATCGACTGCAGCAGCTGTGCTATATTGCCGCCGGCAATCAGGGAAGGCTTTCCATCAATTAAAATATTCACGCCGGAAGCCCCTCTTATGCTTATATCTCCATTCCCATTTATTTGTACTGAAGGTATATTCTGTAATAAATCTGCGGYAGCACCGCCTTTACTTACCAGGCTCTGATCTACTGCAAATTTCTTTTTATTGAAACCAATCTGTGCCTCATTTTTCTGCGCCACTACCGTTACCCCGGACAAGCTGCGCGTCTTATCCGGAGTATTGGTAACGGTATCTTTGTTTTGTGCTAACAAACGGGAAGTGAACAGCAACAAAACGACCCATGCTTCTAAAGATCGTTTCATTAATTTACATTTATCTTAATCGGAACTGCCACTTTCTCCCATTCTACCGAAAAGCTTTCAGGAGTGATATGATACACCAGCTTTTCCTGGCTATGTCTTAATTTTTTGGGCTTCACATCTATCCGCAACTGGTCTTCTGATTCATTATATTTAAAGGCGCCCCATTGCTTTGGTTGTTTGTTAAAAATGGCGGTCCATTTCATTTTTTCTTTAGGTATCAGAAAAAAACTATACTTCCCTGCAGGTAATAATTTACCTTGCACTTTAATATCTTTGTCTGTTTCAAAAGTGGTCGCCTCATTAGCGCCGGCACGCCACACTTTATCATAGGGAACTAATCCACCCCATATTTTACGGTCTTTTACGGAAGGACTGCTGTAATGAATATCAATGTTGGTGTTTTTTATTCCCCTGCTAATGGAATCAGCCGGACTTACCCGGGGTTTGGCCTGCTGGGCAAAGGCTGAAGCAGATACGATCATTGCTGTAAATAGCAAGATGACGTTGAAGGATTTTTTCATACTTTATTTAAATTGTTTTAATTCTTTAAATTGTAACTAAAACAAAGGTAGGGGGCTACACAGGATGCGCTGCTGTACATTTTTTCACTTAATCAGTACTTTCAGAACATGAGAAAAGAGAGTTTACATTTGCCTTTCGAGATTGAATTTGCTACCCTGGACCAATACCCCAAAGGCTCCAGGCACAATAGTTACTTTGAATTAATCTACATTTTTAGCGGTACAGGCATCCAATACATTAACCAGCATAAATTCAATTATAAAGCAGGCAATTTGTTCCTGTTAACACCACAGGATATTCATTCCTTTGAGATCACAACAGCTACCCAATTTTTCTTTCTTCGTTTCAATGAATATTATGTAAAGACGAAATCCGGTCACGAAAAAGATACGATACAGCGAATGGAATTTATTCTTCAGAATGCCAGCCATCGCCCCGGATGCATCCTGAAAAACCAGGTAGACAAGCCGCTGATTGCGTCCCTGGTAGCAAGCATCATACAGGAAGATAATCATCAGCAACTCTATCATAAAAAAATAATAGAACAAATTGTAAATGCCATTATAACTATTGTAGCAAGAAATATTGCTTTGAAGCTCCCTAAAAACATCAAGGAAAATACGGGAGAAGTAGTATTGGATATATTGCATTATATCCAGGAAAACATCTTCGACCCATCCAAACTAAAAGCAGCGGAGATCAGCCGGCATTTCGGCATTTCATTAAGTTATATGGGGCGGTATTTCAAAAAACAAACGGGAGAAACTTTGCAGCAATATTTAACCACCTATAAGCTGCGACTGGTGGAATCCAGGTTATTGCATAGCGATATGCGGATCGGAGAAATTGCTTTTGAATTTAACTTTGTAGATGAAAGTCATTTAAACAGGTCCTTTAAGAAGTTAAAGGGCGTAAGTCCTACGGAGTATAGAAGGCAGTATTGCTAGAAATAATTATGCTACATTATTGTTACATAGGAAACCTGGGGCATAACGATTGTCTCCGCTCGCTCTTACGGTTATTGAGGAAATCTCTGTAAGATAAAACCAATTCAAAGCCCCCACGATGCTGTGCCGCAGCGGCCAGTTTATCAATATTTATATCGTAACTGATACCAAGCATAAATTTAGATTGCTGCAGCTGAATAACCGGGATAATAGCGTCATTCATCCGGTACAAAATTCCACCGGTAATGGTTTGCTCTCCCCCACCCATAAAAAGATCCCTGCTGAGCATAGCACCCACCTGCAGCGTGCTGATATTTACGGGCGTTAAATGTTCTGCAAATTGCCGGAAGTAATCCGCATAAAAAATGAACCGGTCCGTTTCACTGGTGGGCGCAGATAACCCCACATTGAATGCCAGCTTTCTGTTCAATACGATGGTATTGCTCTGGAAAAATCCCACCTTCGGCTTTGTAATGTGAAATAGTCCTGCTCCCACAAAATAATCTATGTCTTCTTTCATCACACCATTGTAGCTTAAGCCGGTAGACAGGTCAAAATAGTTCACGCTCGTGTTATCAAAAGTCTGCCGCGAATACGGCAGCACGCTGAAAGTCCCGTTACTGCCTGGAATAAACTGGTCGTTCAGTACCAGCTTGGTAGGATCAAATCGTTGTTGCATCGAACCACCCATGAAGGCAAGTGATAAATAAGAGTTTCGCTGGCTGCTCAATGGCAAACTATAATTAATTGCAGGCAATATCTGGGTAGTACTAAACTGAGAGGTACCGGCTACATCTCTAAGCAACTGCAGGCCAACAGTAAGGTTATCATCACTGGTTATATTCACAGGAAATTTGACTTCCGTGCTTAATCCAAAGGTTCTATACGGTACTGTTACACTTTGCCATTGATTCCTGTAAGAGGCAGTTACCCGTATATCGCCGGTGAAAATTCCAGCTAATGCAGGATTGCGCAAAAGTGGCTGATCATAGAATTGCGAAAAGCCAACATCCTGTGAAAAACTTTTCGTCACCACCAGACAAGCAGCAATCAATATGAAAAATATTTTATGATACCCTTTCATAAATAAGTCATTTAGAATAATGTAACATTTCCCTTAAACGAATAGGGCACTCCGTTCTCACAGATAACATCCACCGTATAAATGTATACCCCTGTATCTGCCGGCTTTCCATTCACCATACCATCCCAGCCGTAATCAGCACTGTTAGGAGGGAAATTATTCCGTTCAAACATGATGCGTCCCCAACGGTTAAATACCCGGAAAGATTTCACGGACGAAATACCGGTTGCCCGCACGACTAACTTTCTATTTTCCGGTACATTACCATTAGGAACGAATGCATTGGGAACAAATACCTGGGAGTTCTGGCAAAATACATTGATGCAGATATCCGCGCTTCCTTTACAGCCATATATGTTGGTGACATCTACCTTATAGCAGATGTTATTCTTGATGATGGCAACAGGAGAAGCACAGGTGGCGTCATTACAGGTAAGGTCCTGTGACGGTGTCCAGGTATAACTTTGTATCGGCAAAATCCCGGGGGCAGCTGCATTGGTGATTACAGGTGCCAGGTTTAAACGATAACCGGTAGGCAATGTCATAGTATCCTTTGGAAATGCTACCAAAGGATATCCGCCAATCTGTATCAGGGTATCTGTAGTTGTGCTGCAACCTGTTTGGGAAGAGGTAACAGTGACAGCATATATTCCCGCATCCTTAATATTTACCTTATTAATTCCTGCATTGGGACCATTCATGGGAAACCCGGTTCCCGGCCCTTTCCATAAATAAATCAGGGCGGCATTTCCTGGAATGGAACTATATGCCTGCAACACCAGATCATCACCCACACATAACGGCGTTCTTGCAGAGATCACTGGTTTGGCGGGTGCCTGCTGAATCACCACATCAAAACTGACAGGCGGCGAAATACAATTGTTTTGCGTAGCATACACCACATAGGTGCCTGCATCTTTCATTGCAGCAGATGGAAATGAAACAACTGCATCGCTGATAGTATCTGCTGAAGGACCAAATGCCGGGCCCGCCCAAACATATTCAATAGTTCCAGGCTGATTATTTCCGGAAGAGAGTGCCGTCAAAGTAAGCGGTTGTCCACTGCACAACGGAGGATTATATCCTGCCACCGGTTTTAAAGGCGGCATAGGATCCTTCAGTATAAATACATCCGGTATTTTTTGCGAGAGACAACCACCTGTTGTTTCTACAAATATGCCGGAATAAGTACCTGCTGTTAATGGTATCGTAATCCTTCCTGAAGCATCTGTATTGGTAGAAAAAGTAAGGGCAATTTGAAATTTATTGTAATGTACTACCACCGGCACATTAGGCATAGCGGCATTATTGAGGTCCAACACCTGTAAGGTAATGGCGCCAGACGGAATGCCGCATGCAATAGGATTATTATAGGCTGCACTCACTATTTTTGCCGTAGGATGAACCGTAGCCGTGATGGGTGCTTTGGGACTTTCACATCTGTAAATGTTGGTCTGACTAGCATAGTATACCCACTGCCCGGCAACATTCGTGTTAATCACAGGCGCACGGTTTAATAACACTCCATTGCCATCATACCACTTAATCGTTGTTCCCGGTAAAGGATTTACACTTAAGGCGGTTGCAGGCGTACCCATACACAGATCAGTATTGGTGGTTACCGGCGCCGGCGTGGCGGGATGCACGGCCAACATGATATCAGCTGAGGCACCGGGACAAGGTTTCAATCCAGGATTAACAGGCGTTACCCTTACTGTGAGTGATTGACTGGCGCTGCTCCTATTTGTAAAAGATAAAGATATTACCGCATTAGGATCCGACGAGGAACCTGTGGTGGTACCAGTGACATTTGCAGGTAATGGTCCAACAACGGTCCAGTTATAAGTAGTGTTAGCCACTGTGGAAGAAGGCTTAAACAGGGCTGTTTCACCAGAACAAATAGATTGAGATGTTACTGGAAAAGTCACTACCGGACTCGCTGTGATTATTACACTGGCGGTGGCTACATATCCCGGGCAAGGTGGGGCCGCGGCAATGGTATATGTAACGGTATAAACACCGGGAGTACTGCCCGCAGGATTAATTTCACCGGTTGTTGCATTGATGGATAATCCCGCGCTGCTGGTAAAACGCCCTCCTGTTGTACCAGATAGGGATACTGGTTGCGAAACAGTACTACTGCCACAATACGGAGATCCTGCGTAATTAATAGTTGCGGTTGGAATACTGTTTACCATTACGGTGGCAGTGGTACTATAATTTGCGCAGCCACCTGCGCCAGGAATAGTATAGGTAATGGTATACTTACCTGCAGCAGCGCCAGAAGGATTAATTTCTCCTGTAGTTATATTGATGGGTAATCCCGTTGCCGGTGTAATGGAATAAACGCCATTCCTTGTGCCGGTAAGCACTACTCCTACAGGTAGATTGGGGGTAGCCGGTGTATTTAATGTATTACATACGTTCGCCACAGGATAACCAATGGTAGCCGATGGCGCGAGTGTAATGGTAACTGACGTGGTAGTAGTAAAGCCTGGGCAAGGAGCAGCAGGTGCAACCACATAGGTCACTTTATAGGTACCTGGTGTACTGGTAGCAGGTGTAATAACGCCTGTTAACTGATCTATTATTAATCCCGTGGTACTGGTAAAAGTTCCGCCGGCAGTACCGGTGAGCAGTACCTTCGTAGCAGCATCTGAAGTGCAAATAGGCGGGTAAGCAATCGTAGCTGTTGGCGTACCGTTTATCGTAACCGTAGTGGTGGTCTTGTAAACCGGACAGGCCCCTGCGCTCTGAATTGTATATGCTATTGTATAGATGCCCGCTACAGCACCGGCAGGATTAATTTCTCCGGTGGTAGCGTTGATGGATAACCCTGTTGCCGGAGTGATGGAATAGCTACCGCCTGTGGTGCCGGTATGTACAACTGGTACAGGAGGATTCGACGCATTGGCCATATTACACAGGTTGGCAGACTGATAGGATATGGACGCTGAAGGAGCAGGACTTACGTTTACGGTAATCGCTGCTCTCGGCCCCTCACCACAACCCGTTACTTCACTTACATAATAGGTAGTACTTCCGGCAATGGCCGTTGATGGCGTAGGCGCAGTGGGCGAACCAATACCACCGGAAGCATTGGCGTACCACAATAAATTGTTTCCAACAGCGGTTAATGGAGTTGCGGACTGATACTGGCAATAAGCAACCGGCGTAGTTACCTTAGGTGCCTGTGCTAATGAATTAACCGTTACCAATATAGCAGCTCTTGGACCCTCGCAACCATTAACAGTTTGACTCACGTAATAAGTAGTAGTACCAATGGTAGCCGTAGATGGTGTTGGTGCTGTAGTAGTACCTGTACCCCCAGTTTGATTTGTGTACCATAACAAGCCTGTTCCCGTAGCGGTTAACGGTGTAGCCACCTGATTCTGACAATACTGCACTGGTGTAGCCACCGTGGGTGCCGGAGGACGCTCTTTTACGGTTACCTTCACCGRTATTCTTATGCTTTCACAACTATTGGGAAAGGTTTGACTTACATAATATAGAAAGATCCCCGGGCTGTTGGTAGAAGGTGTAGGCGCCAGTGGAGATCCGACACCACCTGTTGCCGATGTATACCACAATAACCCCACTCCTGTTGCTACCAGCGGAACAGCGGTTTCTCCCTGGCAATAAAATACAGGTGGCCCCGCCACGGGTGGTGGAGACGGCGGACTTACCACTACCTGTTTTGTTTTAACATCACTGCCACAGGTGGCATTAGATGCTGTTAATTTAACGGTATAAGCCCTGGCTGCTGCATATGTATGGCAAGGGGGATTCTCGTCATTGGAAGTAGTGCCATCTCCAAAATCCCAGGTAAAATTACTCACTGTGCTGCAACTCTTACCACTGGACCCATTCACTGTTTTATTAGTAAAACAAACAGGAAGATTTAAACAGGGCGCGGTAGGATCTGTGTCAAAATTAGCAACAGGCTTCATTCTCACCACAATCTGATTCAGCGTATAGGTAGTAGTATAACATCCATTAATTACTCTCAGTGTGGCTGTGAAGTCAATTTGAGGACAGGATGACTTGGTGTATTGATGGCTTAATAAACGAATACTGTTTGTTGGGCTCAGCGGATGTTGTAAAACAACAGGTGGAGTACCATCGCCAAAGTCAACTTCATAGGTAGTGCCGGGAGAATTGCCAAACCAGTTACCAATTTGAAATTCAACCGATACAGGAGCACATAGTCCCGTGGTAGAGGTAGATGTAGTGAAGCTGGCTAATGGATTCTGCCCGTTGTAAAACCGGTAGCCTGCACTTCTGCTACAGCCATTGGAAGATTTGATCGTCATGGTGATCTGAAAATACCCCTGCGCTGCATAAGTATGCGTCATCTGTCCATTTACCGGCCAGTCTGTTTGCATAAAGACGGGGGTGTTGTCTCCCCAGTCAATAGTATATTGATTGCCGTTGCCGGCTACTACGGAACTATTAATAACATTAAGACTATACGTAGCATTACCATTACAATTGGTAAAAGGATCTGTTGCCTTATCCGTCAATGCTGGTTTAGGCACCGGCAGAATGGTCAGATCTGTGTTGCTAAAGGCGGTCCCATCAGGTGTAGTGATGGTAATCTTTCCCGTCGTGGCCTGGTCAGAAACAATGGCGGTGATAGTGGTAGCACTGTTCACAGTGAAAGAAACCGCATCATCACTCCCCAACTTTACGTTTGTTGCGCCAGTGAAGTTACTTCCTGTAATCGTTACGGGCTGTCCCTGGCATACAGTCGTCGGCACAAAGCCACTGATAACCGGTAGTGGTGGTGGTGTCTGGGATAAGACGGGATCTCCGGATAGTATGCAATAGAAAATAATTACACAGCGTATAGAGGATTGTAAACGGGATTTGAACATAGAGGTAACTGATTCCTTAAGATACGTAAAATAAGATGAACTCCCTGCTTCCTATATCAGGGAAGCAGGGTATTTACGTTCTTCTTCGGATATTGACAGAACGGGCTTGTTAAATTGCTCCAGCATGGTCATCGTTTCCCTGTACTCCCTGGCTTCCGCCACTTTTGTAAACTGGATTTCTGCGTTGGATGGATAATTCCTCTTCTCTCTGCTTGATCAGTTTATTTTTCTTATTAAAAAACATAATATAGGATTGTGGTGAGCTGTAAAATGTTAGTCTGAAGTAAGGGTACAATTTGGTGGTTACTGTTGATCAGGGGTATACCTACTTTATTCCGGTAGTTGTAAACTTAAATATTTTTCCGGATTGATCAAAGTTTTAAGTGACAATAGCACAATTGCCTTAACAAATCGGGGAATAAACTTTTCTTGTATAGGATAGGTATAAGCGCGCGGGCAAAGTACTTCATTTTCCAGGCCTTGTTTTAATGCGTATGAATGATGCTCAAACTTATTAGTTAATAACGCATTAACTGGGTAATTCATGGTTAAGGAAAACGGATTAACAATTGATTTACATGAATTCCCTTATCATTTCCCTTACCGGATACTTTATGACTCATGAATTTCATTAAATAAATTCTATATTTAATAAGRCCCGGTAAATCGCTGTTACTATTATTCCATCAACATTTTCAAAGACCAAAATAGCTTTTCAAAATTCAGAAAATATCTGAGGTCTTTGAAGAATACAAAAAATCTGATAACCCGGTAGTCCATCAAATAATTATCTTAAAAAATGAACATGAAAAAACTCCTATTCCTACTTCCTTTAGTATGCCTGTCAACTTCCTTTAAAAATGGCAGTAAGGAAAAGAAAAAATTACACCCAGGCCTAAAGATTATCAGAGGTATTTGCAATAGTGGAAATGAAATCAGTAAGATGAAATTGTTCATAAAAATGAATGGCGCCGATAGTGTATTTGAGGAGGTTTCGATACAACATCGAACCAACAACTCCTATACTTATACTTGTGTAAGAGGCTATTTTGAAAAACCGCTTATGTCTTGCCAGATAATTGATTGTGATAACGTGACTACTGCCATCGTCAACTATGTGAAGTCAAAAGATAATCCTGAGATCGACTCCGCCAATCACGTGGAGATTATATACCTAAAGCAATAATACAAAAGCGGGTGCCTCATTAATAACGAGGCACCCGCTTTACATATTCGTATGATGGGAGTAATGTTATCGCTTCCTTCTTAGTCAACCTATCTTACCATCGGCAGGTATTTCTCCCGATTCTCAATAATCACCCAAATGTTAACGGCGAAAAGCACCAATGCGATGGGTAAACCCGATGGTGCATTGATTACGTTAGTCAGCAAAACACCTACCATTACGGGGAGGATAACGATGGCTCCGAGCGCCCTGGTTTTCTTCATAATAAAAAGTGCACCACCTACCACTTCAACTGTGCCTACCAGTGGCATTAGCCAACTGATACTCATAAAGGCGCCCATTAATTTCATCAGGCTTTCAGGCATGTCTTTGGGCATTGGCATGTAATTAAAAAACTTATTGAGCCCGGCATTAATGAACATCAGGCCAAATAGAAGGCACACGACAAATAGAATTTTGTTTTTCATAGTGGTAAAATTTATCGCAAACATACATTATTTTGAAATGTTTAAGTTATCAAGATGGCCAACTTTTAAATAATAGGCCTTCCATTTATATGTACACCCTTATGTGGATGGAAAAATGATTGATACCGGGAAAATGATTTCGGTAAAATAGCTTTCCCACAAAAAAGCTTTCTACATGACGCAACTGCTGACAAAATCGCCCAGCTCCTTTTTTGAAAGCCGCTCACAAAACATCACCTGTACTTATCTATTCAATTTTCTTATATTGTGCACTTAATCAATCGCTTACCCCAATGAAACGCAGGGCCGTATCTATCACTTTCAGCATCTTTTTGGCAGTAGGACTACTGCTCCTGGCCATTAGCCTGGTTATCTGGTATAACACTGCAAAATATAATAACACAGCGGTAAAAACCACGGGAACRGTAGTTGACCTGCTGTCGAAAAGCGACCGTACTTTTTCTCCTGTCGTTACATATGATGATGCTAATGGTGTTAAGCATCGTTACATTTCCTCCTTTTCTTCCAGACCTGCGGGCTATAAAATAGGCGAAACCGTGGCCATGTACTATGACCCCAAAAATCCGGACAGCGCAGAAATAGCTGGTTGGCAACAATATTTTGGCAGCCTGATAACAGGAGGCCTGGGGTTCCTATTTAGTGCGCTTGGCCTGGGTTATTTCGTAGTGAGAAAGATCAGTCACTCCCGCCATGAACAGCTAAAACAATCAGGGTTCCTGATGCACGCTGATATTATTTCAGTAGATATCAACCAATCCATTTCTGTGAATAACCGCCATCCTTTTTTTATCCGGTGTGAAGGGAAAGATTCACTCACCGGAAATATCAGTAATTTCAAAAGTGGTTTTATCTGGTCTGATCCCACCCCACTAATTAGACAAGATAAAAAAATAGACGTGTATGTAGATCGAAACAATCCACGTAAATATTATGTAGATATCAGTGCTTTTGAGGAAAAATAAACGGCCCTGTCACAGCTGCTGCAGCGGCAATATCAACCCAATAGAATATCGCAACAAATGCTACAAATTCTTCTTCAAATACATATGCTTTCCCCCTCAGAGATATTCTTACTTAGTCAATTTTCTCAAAGGGTATGAGGTCTTGTGCTTTCAATTTCACCAGTAAAAGTTCTGCATACCTATGTGCAAACCGTTCTTTAACTGTTTTTGAAATTTTAGTGTAAAATACGTTACGCTTTTCCCATTCTTCAATACCTTCTTCTTCTGTCTCTGGTCGTTCAACGATATCCAGATAATGTACGATTTCCTGGCATCCGGTACCAACCGTAAGCACCTCAAAAAAACTCATAATCAATACATTACGAGATATCTATCTTTTTTTTCAAAAAACCGATCGTTTTGCAAGGCTGATTCGTCAAAAGATAAACTCAATAAAATGATTTATCTAAAAGACAAAGTAGCCGTCGTATTTGCTGCATCCGGAGATATTGCGGGAGCAGTTTCGCGATCGTTTGCCCAACACGGGGCAAAAGTGTATGTCACCGCCCGAAACCTGGATGCTGTAAAGGCATTGGCCCAGGAGATCAAAGCGGGTGGTGGAAATGCGGAAGCCGCCAAAGTGGACGCATTGAATGAGACTGAAATAGACAACTTCTTAAAAAAGGTCGCCTCGAACAACGGAAAATTAGATGTAGTATTTAATGGTATAGCGGTTGATTATAACGAGATGGGGGGCCGCCCGCTCACAACGGTCGCTACTTTCAAACAATTTATGGCCCCTATGGAAACGATCTGCGGTTCACAATTCCTTACTTCGAGGGCAGCAGCGAAATACATGATGCAAACCCAATCCGAGGGAACTATCTTATTGCTCACGGCTGCGTTATCCAGGAGCAAACTGCCTAATGTGGCAGGCATCACGGCCGCCAGTGCCGCTATTGAGGGATTAACGCGGGTAATGGCCGCCGAATGGGGTGGAGATGGCATAAAGGTGATCGGTATTTGCCCCGGCGCCTTAATGGAGACGAAGAGGATTTCCGGATGGATTGAGGCCTCTGCAAAACATCTCGGAATACCTCCGGAGCAGTTGATTGCACAGTACAAGGCCTTCGACCTGTTAAAGACGAGTCCAACATTGAAGCAGGTTGGCGAAACGGCTGCTTTCCTTGCCTCTGAAACTGGTATCGCCTTCAACAGTCATATCGTTGATGTGGATTGCGGCAAGCTGAACATATTATAGTATATTAGAGGTTGCAGCCTTCCCATGGAAGACTGCAACCTCACTTTTTATTTATTAATGAATGGAAAGGGAAGACATCCTCCAATCGGCCATATCCGGCGATATCAATGCATTCCAAATGCTGTTTGCCGAATTTCAAAACCAGCTAAAATCTTACCTGTATCGCTTACTTGCCGATCGTAATGATGTAGATGACCTGACGCATGATACATTTATCAAAGCATTTACTAAAATATCGACCTTTAACCAGGATGCTTCTCTGAAAACCTGGGTATTCAAAATAGCCACCAACCTTGCCTACGATCATCTGCGGAAGTTGAAAAGATGGCAGCCTGATGCCCAGGATCGCGGGGCCGACCTGGCCATAGGTTCAGAGGAAGTCAGGCAGGCCTTCTGGAAGGTGCATGATACCTCAGCGGCCGGGGCTTACGAAATGAAAGAGCATATCGACTTCTGTTTCACATGTATCTCAAAGACCTTACTCATAGAAAATCAAGTCGCACTGATCCTAAAGGATATCTACGATTTTCAAACCAAGGAAATTTGTCTCATTCTCGGGAAGACTGAAGGAGTAATAAAACACTTGTTGAATGATGCCAGAAATACAATGACGGGTATTTTTGAAAACAGGTGCGCGTTAATCAACAAAAATGGCGTCTGCCACCAATGCAGCCATATAAATGAAATTTTCAACCCAAAACACGATCAGCAGGAGCAACTGATGAAGTTAGAATTGGTGAAAAAATCGAAAAAATATAACAGAGAGCAACTTTTTACATTGCGAACATTATTGGTAAAGGCCATCGACCCCCTGCATGCTTCTGGTACCGATCTGCACGAATCTATTATGAATTGTGTCAGAACGGCTATTGGAGAAAAAAGTGATTTCTTCGACAAGCATCCAGGTAAAGCAGAGTAATTCCATCACAACGAAGTGTCTTGAAAATATCACCAAAGAAGAATGAGTGGTTTATATAAAAGAGTTTATGACTAGCGTTTTTAGCCTCAATTAATTGCTTTGGAAAATACCATCGGCAGCTATTGCAATGAAAAATACCTGGAGCTATCTTTCTCTTCATTTTTTCTTAGCCCAGATGTAGCCTCGTCTGCTTTGGTATTCCACATCTGCATGCGGACGCCTTTCTATGGCATCAATTATCTTAAAACCCGCGCCATCAAGTAGTGTTATTATATCATCCGTCTTAAAGAAGAATAAATCAACATCAACTTCCTTGTCATGAGCTTTGTCAAAATGAACGACCTCATCTCCTACGTGAAAGGAAAATAAAAAATCTCCTCCTGTCTTCAATACCCTGTTTATTTCTTCGAAACACTTCCTGATCTGGTCATGGGTAAAGTGGACTATCGCATAGAATGCAAGCGCACTTCCAAGATATCCTGACGGATAAGCGATATTCAACAAGTCCCCGGTTTCAAATTTGATTTCAGGGGAAAGCTTCCGGGCAGCACAGACCATTGCCGGCGACAAGTCAATGCCGCAGATATCTTTCAGGCCATTGTTATACAGAAATTTTGTTGTTTGTCCAGGACCACAGCCAAAGTCGGCACATAGTCCTTTGCCTTTATTGACAGCTGCAAATTCCTTCAATAGCAAGCGGTCAAAGTGCTTTTTGGACAGTTCGTCCGAACGCTCAGCCGCATAGTCATCGGCTACCAGGTTATAACAGCTTAATACTTTTTCCTGTGAATTCATGTTATGCTAAGTTTTCCAATACTAACCGAATTACTTTTCCTGCTCTTACCTTTTCTATCGCTTCATTCACTTTAGTGAATGGCATAACATCCACCGCGCTCTCAATATGATGCTTTACCGAGAAATCAAGCATGTCTATCATGTTCTGGCGACTACCCACATAGTTTCCATAAATAGTTCGTTGAGCATAATCATAAAGCAAACCAAGGTTAATTGACTGCTTTTCCAAAGGGGTAGCCACCACACAAAACTTTCCCTGTGGTTTAAGAATTTTTAAAAAAGGATTCAGATCATACGGCACGTTCAATGTAGAGATAATAAAATCAAATTTCTTATTAATCGTTGTAAGATTATTGACGTTTGAGCTAAGTACAAATTCAGCTCCCAACTGATTAATCATCTCTTTTTTCTCCGGAGAATGAGAAAATGCATACACCTCATGTCCCATTTTATTTAAAAACTGGATGGCCAGGTGACCAAGACCACCAGCTCCCAGGACCCCAACAACGGAGTGGGCTGGCAGCTGTGCTCTTACAATTGCTGAATATACGGTAAGACCAGATGACAGCAAAGGAACCGAATTGGTCGGGTGAAGTGCTGTTGGAAGTTTGAATGCAAATCTGTTATCGACAACGATATGGTCCGCCAAACCACCATAGCAATCCACACCAATTACTTTTTGCTGAGCACAATATTGTTCGTTTCCTGCATTGCAAAACTCACAATCAAAACAAGCCTCCTGCTGATAACCGATCCCAACGCGGTCGCCCACATTTAATGCAGTTACATTTGAGCCGGTTTCCTCAACAATTCCTACAATTTCATGTCCTGGAACAAGCGGAAATTTTGTATCGCCCCAATCATTACTTATGAATTGGACATCCCCTCTTGCAATAGAACAATAAATAATTTTAACCCTTACCTCATTGTCGCCAACATTTCTTTCATAATAAAATGGCTCCGCTTTTCCACCTTCCTCTTTAATTCCATATGCTTTGATTTTCATAAATAGCCTGATGAATTTATAGGTTTTTGATATCTTTTGCTACCAGATTAAGATTGTTACTTAGTTGATGCCCACCGCTTTCAATTTCGCGAAAGGATGCTTATGGAAGCTTATACTTGTATAATATAAAATGATCTAACGGTATCTCATGACAATGGTAAAAGAAGATACGACTATTTTTTGGAAGATTTTCCGGGAAATCTTTTTGAAGTTTTAATCCCTGCACCCAATCCGCTTTACCACTCCAGGATGATGTCAGAAATGTTCCGGCTGCCCTTGCTGGCACCTTATGCTCAGAGAGGCATTTCAATAGCAATGACGCGCCCATTTAACTGGTTGCAGTCTCTATCACAAAAGCCTTTAATACGGCCATCTTACCATCGCGAAACCTCCAGACGTCGCAGTAAGAGTAATCGATCATTATCCCGGCTTCGTTTTTCATACTGATTTTGCCAATTGCGGTAACAAAGTCACCTTCGACGATTAAATTTTCGACCATGAACTTTGGCGGCTCCACATACGCCGTTGCCATATACTGTCGAACGGCTTCCTTCCCTTGTAGTACCCTGTCGCCTACAAATGTCCATACCGTATCGTCGGTGCAGAAAGACAAAAACGCTTCATAGTTCCCTTCAGTGATAGCTGCGTTTGCTTTTTCCAGTATTGCCTTATTATTCTGAGTCATATGATATGCCTGATTTTAAGTAAATACCTCTATGGAATAGATTTTCTCCTGCGTGATGACTGCCGGTACCGGCATGAGCAATAAATTTAGAACATTTTTCATTCATTCTCACTACTACGCCCAACTCAAAAAACCTCACAACAATATCGTCGTGAGGTTCAACTTCTTTTTCCAAAGCTACATGTTAGAGAAAAGGTGCATTCAGAAAATCATTGAGAGGTTTCAGGGATTTATAAATTTCAGCAAACTTTTTTGACGCCTCTTTTTCCAAAATCGCTTCATCAGAAATGGGACAGATAGCTACAAAACATTTCAGTTTCAGATATTCAGCCATCGGGTCTTCTTTTTCAAAGCCCAAGGGAACACGTTTTAATTTCCCCTCTTCGCTCAAACCTCCGAAATAACGGCAGAAACATGCTTCACCCACAATCTTTTGAAACGCTTCGGCATTGCTGGAAATCTCTTTCCGAAGTTCTTTCAGCTTATCATTTTCCAGCATATAGATACCACCTGCCAAAAAGGATTGTCCAGGCTGGATATGCAGATAGTATCCGGCTTTCTCATGCCCTTTTCCCGAAACTATATTTGCTCCGAAATTGGTTTTATAAGGCTCCTTGTTATGTGAAAATCTTGTGTCGCGATATATCCGGAAAAGCGATTTTCCGGCATCTACTTTCCCTAATTTCTTATCAAATCCGGCCATTTCCCCTATCAGTTCTTCAACAAATGAAATAACATCTTCGCGGGCAGCGGTGTAGGGTATTTTATGCTCATTGAACCATTCACGGTTATTGTTCCTTTCTAACTTTTTCAGGAAGTCCAGGGTAGCTATATTCATCTGTTCTAGTTGATTGAATGGACTGCCATTTTGTTTCCTTCGGTGTCAATGAACATTCCGATATATCCTACTTCGGGACTGATGTGCGTTTTCGGAACAATTATCTTTCCGTTGTTGGGTGCTACTTTGTCCAATACCGTTTGTAAGTCGTTGCCACCATTCAGATAAGCAATAGCTCCCTCTGTTGAGGGTGTGTAACCTTCGCCCTGAACGATTGCTCCCGACACGTTTGTGCCGTCAGTTGGGAAGAAGCCCATTTTTGTACCGAACATCTCTGTTTCGTTGATCTCCAAACCTAAAATGGCTTTGTAAAAAGATACCGCTCTGCTGAAATCCGTTGCAGGAATGTCGATGAAATTGATCAGATTTTCCATTATCAAATTATTTTATGTTCGGTAGCAAAGTTATTATGCGCTTGAAACATAAAATTGTAAAAATGGGACAAGGCTATTCTGTTCTGTCAAAAATCAAAGACATCTTTAAGTCGTCACCATAAAATTCTTTGGGAGTCAGCCCGGTAAATTCTTTGAAATCTTTAATAAAATGTGCCTGGTCGTAATATTCTCCCTGGTAAGCCAAAGCAACAAGACTTGTAATTTTCTTATTCAGCAACATTTTGAGCGTGGCTTGCAATCTGATGGTTTTTGAAAGTTGTTTCGGACTTAAACCAATGGCAGAAGAAAATTTGCGTACCAATTGTCTGCGGTTGATATTGGTTTGTTTGGAAAGTTCGTCAACAGACAGCTGTCCGTTAGCTGTCAAAATAGTTTCAACAGTTGATTTTACAATATGGTCAATGGTTTCGGTATCAATCAATCGGCTTAATAAAAAAGTTTCAATCAATGCTATTCTCTCAGAAGTAGAACCAGCGGTCAAAATCTTTTTTTCGATTTCCTTTCCGTCCTTTCCAAACAGCTTTTCCAATGAAACGGCTGTATTTTCCATTTCCTTTATCGGAATGGTTGCAAAAGGCAAAAATCCGTATGGGTGAAAACGAACAAAAAAAATACCGGTTTCTCCTGTCGGCTCTACTTCAAGCGGTCGTGTCAGTTGTCCTATTACAAAGCATTTCGGCAGGAAAACGCTATCTCCGTTTTCGATGTATTGTTTATACAAATCGCCGTAGTGAAAAATCATTTTCATACAGCCGTCAGGAACGATGGTGTTTTTTTCGGGCGTTTTTCCTTTTAGGCTTTCCAATGTCCAATAACATTCGACCAGTGCCGCTAAGTCTTGACTGGGTGGATAAATTTGATGATTCATTTATTGGACGACGTTTATTAAAGTACTAAACTACTTGTTTATAAATACAACCTGACACCTTAAGTGCCAAAATATCCACGCAACAGAAAATAGCCGCCTCCAATCACCAAAAGATCCAGCGCCACGGCCATCAGGCTCAGTGGCCACCAAAAAATCCTCCAATAGTTGAGGAACCTAACAGTATCCGGTTTGCCAGGCTCGAATATAAATGCAATCGTTTCACCTATCTGCCATTGTGCAGCTGAAGAACCTGACGAATGCCTATACGTAATTATTTCATGCTGACGGGTAGGAATATCGAAAACAGGAAAATAAAATGTACCCTCACTATCTTCTTTTTCAACAAGCTGAACAACGGTGCCAACAGCGCGCTCACCGTCTTTTACAAATGTCAGCTTATTCCTCAGCTCTACTAATGCACCAGCTAATAATAAACCGCCAACGGTTATAAAAATGAGATATATGATCATCTGCTTAGCTTTAAATAATAATGCTATGTAATTACCAGAAACGTTCTTTCACTTTTCAGGTATTGTTTTTATCCGGCCAACTTATCAACGGTTTAAGAAAATAATAACCTGCCCCCACGATAATCAACGGAATGGCGCTGCCCATAAAAACTATCGTCCAGTTGAAGAGCCAGAAATAACTCATCAACGTGGCGGAATCTGGGTTTTCAGGATTATACAGAAAGATGGCTTCTTCTCCGATATCCCAGGATGCTGGCTTACTTGCAGCTGCATGGTGGTAAATGATCTCGCCATTCTCTTTTGTCTTTACTGTAAAAACCGGTGAGTAGGCATCATCAATTTCTTCCATCGAGGTAACGGTGCCAATGGCCCGTTCACTTTTGCTGATGAAATCAAAAGACTGTTTCAATTTGTATAATGAAACGGCAAGTAAAATGAAACCGGCTAACAAATACAGTTTGTACAACATAGGATGATTTGAATTGTATCAATTATGCAGGGCATAGAAAACCTGAAATCGAAGAAGTCCACACAAAATCCGCCCCAACCGCTTCTATACACTACATCGGAAAACGTTTAATATTTCATGCTACACTATCGCTCGCGTTGAGACCGTTTTTACCCTTTGAGGACTCTAACCAATTTGACATTGAATATAAATCTACTACAAGATAACAACAAAATTCCGGGAAATTGCGGAATAGAACAAGCCTTCAAATCCAGCGATTTGAAGGCTTGCTTAGGTGTTCCATATCTTCGGCGCGGTTTGAAAACCGCGCTGAGATCCTGCACCAGCGGGAATAACAAAGAAAACAACCCCTTCTTGGTATGAATCTTGCTCAATGCATGAGCAATGGCGTAAATTAAGACTATTGGGGAAAAAGTTCAAAATTGGAAAACCATATCTTCAACGATCAATATAATCAAAAGCATAAAAATGAAATTAACCTGTTATAGCCTTATTGCTTTTTCCATTCTTGTTATAAGCATTTCCAGTTGTAAAAAAGATAAAAACTCAGCGTCCAATCAACCTGATGGCCCCGAAATACCCGTGTCTGAAATATATGTAGCGGGTTATGAAAGCAGCGCGGCAAAATACTGGAAAAATGGTATCGTTACCAACCTTACCGGAGGAGCTAGTGGTTATGCCACAGCTATAACCGTTGCAGGTAATGATGTATATGTAGCCGGCTGGGAAGATATTCCCGGCGGAAGAAAGCTCCAATACTGGAAAAATGGCATTGCAACACAACTGGCCGTGGGTGATTTTAATACACTGACTGGTGGCATTGCTGTAAATGGTAATGATGTTTACGTTACAGGAGCCCAAACAAATAGTAACGGTACCAAAGTCGGCAAATGTTGGAAGAACGGCGTGGCCACCAATCTCTCGGATGGTACAACCGGCCACCATACTAATGCAAACGGAATAGTGGTATCAGGAAAGGATGTGTATATAGCAGGAGGCGAATTTAACGGGAGCAGGCTTGTGGCTAAATATTGGAAAAATGGTATAGCCGTACCGCTTACGGATGGTACGAAATCGGCACATGCGAATGCAATTGCAGTGGTGGGTAGTGATGTATATGTAGCCGGATATGAATCCATATCAACTGAGGGTGGAAGCAACCCGGTTGCCAAGTACTGGAAAAATGGAGATGCTATATCACTCAGCGATGGCAGTGAATATAATGTGGCAACAGGCATCGTTGTTTCTGGGAAAAATGTATATGTATCCGGTTATCAAAATATCGGAAGCAGGGGAAATATTGCGAAGTATTGGAAAAATGGGGTGGTTAAAAATCTGGGCGACGGTACCCGAAACACCAAAGCTAATGCCATCGCTCTTTCGGGTAGTGCGGTGTACGTTGCGGGCTTCGACGGTAATTTTATCACCTACTGGAAAAACGGAGTTGCTACCCACCTTTCTAATGGCGGTAGTAGTAGCTCTGAAGGTCTCGCCATCTTTTTGAAGCAGTAAAAAGGGAGATCATTCTGTTAAACAGCATCTCTAATCCTGAGGAAACAAACGCTATCATCTGGCTCCTATCCAAAGAGTGGATCTCACTGGGACAGTACATAAGGATCCTTCAATTTGACCATCTTATAATGTAGCCTCCGATAAAACGCATACCAAAGGCAACCTGTCAAAGTCTTTTTCAGGTTGCCTTGGTGCAACATAAATTGTAGTTAATCCAAACTGACCGAAAGGACTAATTACAAAGAACGTGAGGATTTGTTTCTGTAAAACAACCTGCATTAGGTAACCAGGTAGGGCAGCCGTAGGTAGTTCTGGGACCTCCGCCGATTAACTGATATTGTTCCTGATTGTTAAGAGGGGCAACAATTTCTCTCTGAACGAATAGTTTTTTACTTAAAGACAGCTTTTTCTTTTTCATTTTAAGGGTTTTGTTTTGTCTTAACAAAATACGGGATAGCACTGCGGTTATTTTTCGGTAGTCATGAATGGCTATCACAACGTAATCAGAAAGAAGTCTTGTGCGGAACCGGCAGCGTGTTGGGGTCAGATAGTCAACAGCAGGTATGTCTATATAACCTATTGTATTTTTTTTATTTTCGCACTGATCTGCAACTGACATACTGTTGTCACAACCCGCTTATAACTTTGTTTCAATAAACACCCAGGATATGAAACAAACTATTCTTTTACTGTGCATCGCGATAATGGCAATGACCTCTTACGCGCAATCCAAAAAAAGCAACAATATGTTTACTGTAAAGCCCTTCAAGATCAATGTGCAACAAGTTGTACTGGACGATCTCCAAAACCGCCTCCGCCAAACCCGTTGGCCTGATGCGCCTGAAAACATTGGCTGGAAATATGGTACTGATCCAGAATTTCTTAAAAGCCTCGTTGCCTATTGGCAAAATGGGTACGACTGGCGCAGCCAGGAAGCCTCGCTTAACAAGTTCCCACAGTTTATAGTGGAAATAGACAGTCTTCCCATTCATTTCCTCCATATTAAAAGTAAAAAACCTAATGCCCCTACCCTGCTGCTGCTACACGGATGGCCCGATTGCTTTTATCGCTTTCACAAAGTCATTCCACTATTAACAGACGATTACAACCTGGTAATACCTTCCATTCCCGGTTTTGGCTTTTCTGGTCATGTAGCCATGACGGACGATGGTTCAGCAAAAATTTTTGCTACACTGATGAAAGAGGTACTCGGATACAAAACCTTCCTGGTAGCCGGAGGAGACGTGGGCAGCGGCATCACCAAATCAATTGCAAATCTTTATCCCGAAAACGTGACGGCTATCCACTTGTCAGACGTGGGATATCCCAACGGCACGGAAGATTGGAGCACCATGTCCAAAGCCGAACAGGAATTCGGACAGTTTATACAGCAATGGTGGTACCGGGAAGGAGCATATGCCATGTTGCACGCCACAAAACCACAAACGCAGGCTTTTGGCTTGAATGACTCCCCTGTGGGCCTGGCTTCCTGGATCGTTGAAAAATTCAATGCATGGCGTACTCCAGGTGGCACTATCGAGGATCATTTCACCAAAGATGAACTCCTCACCAATATCATGATCTATTGGGTGAGCCAAACGATTAACTCTTCTATGCGCACTTATGCCGTAGGCGCCTTTCAACAACTGGCTTCAGGCCAAAAGGTTAATACCCCCACCGGCGTTGCGATATTCGCTGGTGATGCCCCTACACCGCGGGAATGGGCAGAAAGAAAAGCAAATGTCAAGCGCTTTACCGTCATAGATAAAGGCGGCCACTTTGCGGCATTGGAAACTCCGGAACTATGGGCTAAAGAAGTAGATACTTTTTTCAAAAGCACCCTGGAAAAATAACCTGGTTGCGATGCAGGTATTGCCGCTGTAAAAGGGGTCATAGTGCGGTGAAAGAGTAGTAAGAGTGTAGTAAGAGAGTAATGTAACAGCAGTAAGAGTATAATAGGACAGTAATAGAAGTATGGTGGGAATGTAATAGATAGACGAGTCCTAAGTACCGGAGAAGTATACGAGAAGTATACGAGAAGTAATAAGATATGTTTTCAACAGCCGTAGAGTCCGTAAAATGCACCGCTTAACGGCTCCTGATCTCAGGATTAAAAGAACCAAGACCACAGCAATACTTCCTTTTTTATTAGAATAAAAAATAACAGGAGATCAAATCTTACTAAAAAAGAGAAGGCCGTACGGCCTTCTCTTTTTTAGTAAGATTTCAACAGGAAAAATATAGACCAACAAATAGACAAAATGTGTCTCCAGCAGTGATAGCCGCTGCTTTTGATATATTATTTTCTCTGCTGGTAGAAAGTCCTGATACAACCGGTGATATGCATAACCTGCTCATCCGTCAGCTCATAAAACAAGGGAAGTCTTACCAGCCTGTCCGAATAATAATCGGTATACTTCAGTTCCCGGCCATCATGCTTATCCTGATAGTAGGCGGATTTATGCAGGGACAAATAATGGAAAACGGCCAGTACATCATGTTGCTTCAGCCAGGCGATGAGCGCCTGTCTTTCTTCCAGATCCCGACACACGATGTAAAACATATGTGCGTTATTGGTAGCATAATCCGGAATAAAAGGCAGTGTGATAAGGTCTTTCAGGTTATCCAGCTCTTTTCTGTACAGCTCCCATATCTGCACTCTGCGATGTTGTATATCTTCAATATTTTCAATCTGAGCATATAGAAAAGCGGCGATAACTTCAGAAGGCAGGAAAGAAGAGCCGATGTCTACCCAGCCATATTTATCTACTTCACCGCGGAAGAAGGCGGAGCGGTTAGTTCCTTTCTCCCAGATAATTTCTGCTCTCTCAATAAACTGTTCATCGTTGATGGCCAGCATACCACCTTCTCCGGCAATGATATTTTTGGTTTCATGGAAGGAGAAAGCTGCCAGATGCCCTATAGATCCCAGCGGGCGGCCTTTGTAAGTGGCATCAATAGATTGTGCGGCATCTTCAATAACATAGAGGCGGTGTTTATTGGCTACATTCATGATCATGTCCATGTCACAGGCAATACCGGCATAATGCACGGGAACAATGGCCTTAGTGCGCGGAGTGATCAGCGATTCCAGCAATTCCGCATCTATATTGGGATTACCTGCGCTGCTGTCGGCAAATTTAATAGTGGCGCCTCTCAGTATAAACGGGTTGGCAGTGGAAACAAAAGTATAAGAGGGGACGATGATTTCATCTCCGGGTTGTGTATTTATGAGTATGGATGCCATTTCCAGCGCATCGGTGCAGCTGGTGGTGAGCAATGTTTTCTTAAAGCCATATTTTTTCTCCAGTGCTGCCTGACACTTTCTGGTAAAAATTCCGTTGCCGGAAAGTTTGCCGGACAAGGCCGCCTGGTACATATAGTGGGCTTCTTTACCGGTGAGGTATGGTTTATTAAATGGTATCATATGCATGGCTTATTAAAAAGTAAATCATGACCGGTCAGGCCAGAAATGATAAAAATATATGGTATTCTCTACAACGCATCCGCTTTTCTCATACAGAGCGCAGGCCGGGCGGTTCAACCCCTGTGTAACTACCTGCATAGATGTATATCCCTGTGAAGCGCTCCAGTGTTCTGCGGCCACCATCAGTGCGGTACCGATGCCCATTCCGCGGTATCGTTCATCTACGGCAAGCAGTCCTATGTCTCCCCTCCCATTTTTTTCTCCCAGTGTTACCACACCAGCGATCTTTTCTTCTACCTGATATATCAGCACTTCCTTCGCGATGCTCCGGTTCAGGGAGTTGTTCATCCAGATAGTATACAACGCTTCAAATTTACTGCCGCCGATACGGGGATCCCTGTTAAACCTGGACCAGATGCCGCTTTGAATGGCCAACTGTTTTAACTGTTCATCCGGCACAACCGCCCTGCAGCTGGAAATATGCTCCGGCAGAATGCCGGTACGGATGTTATGTTTGACATAAGTAATTTTAATGTCTGCTTCGAAGCCATGGAAAGATTGCAGTACCGGCGATTCCAGCGCTACCTTTGCTTCCGCAGGATAGTACACTAACCGTGCAGAAGCGGGTATTGCCGCCAGCAGCGCTGCCAGCTCTGTTTCGCTGCCGGCCTGCCGGTTGATCCGGTATATTTCAAATCCCAGAAAATCACTATCCCATTCCAATAATTCAAATGGCTTCATTACACAATTGTTTTTATGGCAACATCTCCTGTAATACCCGCATCTTTCTTTCGGTATCAAAGATAGCATCCGTGAGTGATACATTCTCTTGTGCTGCTGCCGGAAGAATAGCTTTGCGGAACTCATCGAAGCTCATGTCTGCCACCGCAGCGGCATCCCGGAATTGATATGCTTTTCTTTCAGGAAAGCATATTCAGTGCTGTTATGATGAAGGAATACTTTCAGGCTGCGGAAAAAGAGTGTCAAATATAAATAAAATATACTAATTAAGGAGGGTGTTTTACTAAGCTAAGATAAAAAAAGTGCGGAAAACTCACAATTGTAGAGGGTTTTGAAGGATTTTCCACTACGCTTTATAGACAGTTGGAACGATTAAATGGTAAATTTTAGGTGAATCCAAGTTCAATAAAATCCCCCTTTTAAGAAACCTAAAAGGGGGATTCTCCGCCCTCCAAGACGGCAAATACTTTATTGACAGCCAAAAAATCAACAGATCTTATTGAATTTCGATGGCTTATTTTTTTGATGTCAGGTGTTCTTTTGTTATCCCTACCAGTCTCTCTATTGTTTCAATTTCCATGGCGTTCAGGTTTTCGTCAAATACCAGCTCCTTGGTTACTATCTGCGTTCGGTTTGTAGCAGGCTCGATGCACAATATCGTGATTTTGTTGACCCATCCTTCAAATTTTTCATCCAGGAATGTGCTTAGTTTAATGGGAAAATTCCTTACTGCCGGATTGAGACAGGCGATGCTTTTTTGGATAGTCCCTTGTCCCGGGATTGTCCGGCTAACTGTATCTGTGCATTAATTCCCCTTGCCACTAATCGCTAATAAAGCTGGAGGCTAACACGATGATTACTTCACGACGAACATAAATCGCATTAATATTTTAAAATATTTTAAATATTAATTTATTTTATTATTTTTGAGCCAGACGGCAGCCTTTACATACACCGCTTTCTGTAGCAATGATATTCCTGACCTATAACTTACTGACTTCAAAAAATAATCAAAGAACCAACATTAAAAGTCCCTATTACAATGAACACTTACCTTATTATCGGTGGAATAGCCTTGTTATTTATTGTATATATGCTTGTCTTAAAAGCGAAGATGAAGAAATACAATAATAAACAACAAGAAAGTTTCAATACCAATCATTCAGACAAACCATTAACCGACGAACAAAAAAGACTACTTTCATTTGGCGGAATTTTGTTTTATTATAGAGGAGAGAAAATCCTTGGAATCAAACCAGAAAATAGTTTGAATGAATATATCGGCGGATTAAAACAACAATGGGAAATAACAAACGAAACAACGGCGAAAGAAACTTTAAATGGTTTAATATCATTGCAAAGAAGTAATGAATTTGAACCTATTTTTCTTCAGTCAACAAAAGAATTAAGCATTACTCAAAAAAATATTTCAAAAGGTTTAGGACTAGACCTGGATAGAGTTGCTCAAGTAAAATCTGCTTATGCCTGGGATATTTGCAGGGCCGTATCATTGGCAAAATGGTGCTACTGGGTAGGCTATTTAACGGAAAACGAAACTTGGGAAGTTATGAAAAAAGCTTCGGAAGTAGCAACTGTAAAAAGTGATAACTGGACAGATTATACCATTTCTTTTCTATTAGGCAGGACAATACAAGGGTTTGATTTAGATGAAATAATAGTAGAAAGCAAACAAATATTAACAAGCAAGGGGCCAGCATTGAGAAAAATTGAGGATGTAGATATATATGCGAAATACCCTTTTATAAAATCGTAACACAATAAATCTTTGACAAGACACCAGGATAGATTCGAACTCCGCTTAAATACGACACTATCTCATAAACTGTGTAAATCTGAAAATCGGGGATTCACCTCGATTTTCCTAATTTTAAAACTATACACACAGTATTATGAAAGCAGAAGACTTCATATCAGACGACTTTTTAAAACAATTTAAGACTGGCAAGGAATTGAAT